>CAYUME010000112.1:0-10378 GCA_964445475.1 uncultured Planctomycetia bacterium | reverse complement strand
TACAACGCCGTCCCGCCGGCGTCCGTCCACGCGCTGGTGCAGTTCATGAAGGAGTTCGAACGGAAGAACGGCTGAGCGCGCGAAGGGAGGAAGACGACGACGGGGGCCGGCCGCAGGGCCGGCCCCCGTTTTTTCAGGAGACCCTCCGGTCCCCCCGCCCGGGCGGCGGCGTTCCCGCCTGCGCCCGCATGAGCCCCTCGTAGACGTTGAAGACGATCGGGCAGACGGCGCAGTTCGCGAAGAACCGGTCCATCCGGGACAGGGCGTCGCGCTGGTGGAGGTTCGGGTAGGTGCGGCAGACGCGGGGCCGCGCGGGATAGACCCCGCACCGGCTCCCCTGCAGGAACGGGCAGGGCACGGTCACGAACGGCCAGCCGTCGTCTTCCTTGTCCTTCTCCTGCCCCAGGTACCGCTCCCGGAAGGCCGGTTCGGAGAGGCGGAGGTGGCGGCTCAGGCGCCGGACGTCCCGGTCCCGGAGGATCGGGATGAGCACGCGGCAGCAGTTCGCGCAGGCCGTGCAGTCGATGCGCCGGACGACGTCCTCCCGGAGGGCGAAGAGAGCCCGGTCGAAATCGCGCAACAGGAGGCCGCGCTCCTTCAGGGAGACGAAAAAGCGCCAGTTCGCGTCCTTGCGCTCCTCCGCGAGCACCCGCACGCGGGCGATGTCCGTCACCAGGTCCACGGGTCACCTCCGCTCCCGGACGGCCAGGGCGGCCGGGATGGGGCGCGGCACGGAGCGGCCCATCCACTTCGTCGACGGTGCGTTCGCGACCCGCCGGTCCCCCGGCCCGGCCGCCAGGACCAGGATGCTGCTCCCCCCGCCATCGAGGTTGACCGCGTCGCGGCACCCCAGCCCGCGCATCAGCGCCGCCACCTCGCCGGTGGACATCCCCTCGCTGAATCCGGGCTGGCGGCCGTCGACCACGACGAGCCAGAGGGTCCGGCCGGCCGCGTCGAGGCCGAGGGCCGTGCGCGGGTGGAGGACGGCGTCGGCATTGACGGTCTCGCCGCCGCGGAGGACCTGCGAGAAGCCGGCGAGGCCCTCGCGGACGGCCTCGCCGGGCGCAGGATCCCCGATGCGGGCCGCGCCCGCGCCGTCCACCCAGAAGGCGCAGTTCGGGCGCCGCGACGGGCTGCGGATGTCGCCGCCGGTCGCGACCAGGCCGAGGATGTCGACGGGGAGCCCGGGGGTCCAGACGGACGTCCGCTTCCCCGCGGCGTCGGGGAGGCTCGCCCACGGGTTGGCGTTGACGAGGGCGAGGGCGTCCGCGCGCTCGGCCATCGCCGTCGGCGGCTCGAGGGCCGCCTCGGCCGGCCCCTCGCCGTCGGGGTCGTCCGCGACGACGGCGGCGAGGGCGACGCGGGGGTGGTCGAGGTCGACGCGGAGGGCGTGGATGCGGAGGGGGCGCGGCTCCTTCCGTTCCTCGAAGCGGTAGCGCAGGCCGCGGGCGGCGAGGAAGGCGTCGCGGGACGCGTCGACGGCGGGCGCTTCCGCGCGGACGGGCGGTGCGGCGCAGGCGAGGAGGAGGAAGACCCCGACGAGGTGCCGCGGTCTCATGCGGGGATGATACACCCGGGAGGTGTCAGGCGCCACGGGTCGGGAACGCGGGCAGGTTCGCCGGGGGGAAGACTTGCTTGTTTTGATAAACCAGATGCATCGATCATGGGGCGGCGGGGCGGGATGTCGTGGATGCGCGAGCCGCCTCGGGCACCTGCGGTCCCGACACGGATTTCAGCGGGCTCCCCCCGGCCTTGGATTGCTGTTTGCAAGCGTGCAGGCGGTGTGTACAGTGGTCGTCCCCGCCTGGCCAGGCGAAATCAGGCAACCGGGACCGCCGCCCAGCATCCCCCGCGGATGCGCCGTCAGGTAAAGGATCCATGATCCGCACCCGCCTCTCCCTCGTCCTGATCCTCGCCGGCATGGCGGCGCTGCCGCCGGCGGCCGCACGGGCACTGGACTACCCATACGCGACCGCCGAGCCCCAGAAGACCGGCTGGCCGCTCACGGACGAGGAGAAGAAGTACGTCCTTCTTCCCGAGCACGACCGCCGGCCGGGGCGCGAACAGAACAAGCACCTGCCCGCGATGTGGCCGGTCACGCCCTCGGCCGGGCACTGGGGCGGGACGAGCTGGCTCGACTTCCACGCGGGACTGGTCAAGACCGTCGAGGCCGCCAAGGGGCCCATCGATGTGCTTCTGGTCGGCGACAGCATCACGCAGCAGTGGGGCGCGGCGTGGGCACAGCACTTCCCCGGGCTCAAGACCGTCAACATCGGCATTGGCGGCGACAAGACCCAGAACGTGCTCTGGCGCCTGGATCACGGCGGCGTCGCCGGCCTCGAGCCCCGTCTGGTTGTCCTGATGATCGGCAACAACAACATGTTCTTCGCGTCGGAGACCGGCATCGAGGCGGTCGCGCAGGGCATCAAGATGTGCGTCGCGAACCTCCGCGACAAGTTCCCCAAGGCGGAGGTCGTGGTCGTGAAGATCCTCCCCGCGCACGCGCCGGGGAACCCCTTCTACGAGGACATCCGGAAGACCAACGCCGCGCTCGACCTCCTCAAGCTCGACGCCGACCCGAAGGTGCACGTGCTGGATCTCTGGAAGGACATGGTCAACGCCGACGGCACGATCAAGAAGGAGCTTTTCACCCCGGACAACATCCACCTCAACCAGGAAGGCGGTTACGCGCTCTATGCCGCGAGGCTGAAACCGCTGGTGGAGAAGCTCCCGGGAAAACAGTGACCTCCTTGGCCGGGGTCTGCCATGAGACGCGCCGCCCTCCTTGCCGCCCTGCTGCTGGCTTCCCCGGCCGCGCCCCGCGCCGCCGATGCGCCGAAGCCCGCCAGGCCCCCGCTCTTTGCCGTCTATTACATCTGGTACGAGACCGGCGACAACCCGGCGAACGGCAAGCCGTGGCGTCCCTGGCTGAAGGACGAGAAGGCGCCCGTCGGCCCCAACGGCCCGAATGCCGAGCAGATCTCCTCCCCCGCCTGGCCGCTCATCGGCCTGTACAACAGCCGCGACCCCGTGGTGGCGGACTGGCACATCCAGCTCGCCTTGGCGTCGGGCACCGACGCGTTCCTGGTGAGCTGGTTCGGCGAGAACCGCATGGCCACCTCGTTCGAATTGCTCCTGGAGAAGGCACAGAAGCGCGGCTTCAAGGTGGCGCGCTTCGACGAGCTCGCACAGTTTCAGCCGGACTGGGACCGCTACAAGGTCGAGCTCGTCGCGTTCCTGAAGAAATACGCGAAGCATCCCGCCTATTTGGCGATCGACGGACGGCCCGTAGTCTACCTCTACCAGACGGCACCGGGGCGGCTGACGCCGGCGCAGTTCACGGAGCTGAAGGCGCAGGTCGAAGGGGCGTGCGGCCCGATGTACTGGATCCTGGACAAGATCGCGCACAACCACGAGGCGGCCCAGCGCAACGACCCGGACCAGATCAAGCACATCCCGGCCGAATGGCTCCAGACGCCCGGCATCGACAGCTTCGCCTTCTACAGCACCTTCAGCCATTTCCGCGAGAGCACGTATGAGAAGCTGGCGGGCAAGTACGCCCACATGGCCCGCCTGGCCCACCAGGCCGGCAAGAAGATGCTCCTGCCCGTCCACCCCGGGCACAACAACTCCCGGTTCAACCCGACACCGTACGTGATGGATCGGCGCGATGGCCAGACACTGCGGGATTATCTCAAGGCGGCCGTCGACGCGAAGGCCGACTACGTGATGGTGACGAGCTGGAATGAGTGGCCCGAGACGACGGTCGTCGAGCCGTCGTCCACCTGGCCGGACCCGTACCAGTACCTCAAGATCCTGGCGCAATGGAAGGGCGTGCCGTTCGTCGCGCCGCCCCTGCCGAAGGCGGCGAAGTAGCGGTCGGCGCGGCGCGCTGCGCCGCCTGGAGCCCCCCGCTCCCACCGCCGCCCGCACGCGGGCCGGGTCGCTCTGGCCTCATTCGAGTGGCGGCGAGCTCTTCCGGAGCACGTCGGCCGGCGCGGTCGTCATCGTGAAGGTCGTCCACTCCTTCGTCACGTACCGGAACCGCCCGATGCCCGCGTCGCCGTTCGTCTTGATGTCGCGGATCATCTCCTCGACAGCGGCCTTCGGGGCCTCCGCGGGGCCGGCGGCGGGGGGCGGCGGCGGGGCCGACCAGGCCGGGGTGACGCAGGCGGCAAGGCCGAGGCCGGCCGCGAGGCGGAAGCGTTTCAGGGCTGTTCCCCTGCCGCGGAGAGGGGCGGGGCATGCGCCAGTCCGCCGAAGCCAAAGGCGGAGGCGGATCCCCGCCCGGATGTCGTGCTCGAACTCGCGGGCTGTGATACGAGAACAACGTCCGGGGGATCATCCGCCTCCGCGCTTCGCGCTACGGCGGACCGGCAAGGGTCTCCCCTCACTCCACTTCGAGCTCCGCCACCGCCGCGAAGGCGTTGCCCTTGACCTCGGACTTCGCCACGAGCTTGACATAGCGCGCGGGGACGGGCGACTTGAAATTCACCGTCCGCTTCGCCGGGCCGTTCGGCCACGTCCCCGATGCGACGGCCTCGCCCCACGACGCGCCGTCCCTGCTGGCGTACACCTCGTACGCCGCGATCCGGCCGTTCTCCATGTCCTGCCGCGGCGTGTAGACGATCCCCTTCACGGGCCGCTCCTGGCCGAGGTCGACGACGAGGTGGTGCGGCATCGGGGCGGGCGACGGCTCCCACGCCGTGTGCCAGAGCGTCTCGGGATTGCCATCGACCGCATTCGCCGCCTCGTAGCCCTGCGCCTCGCTGTCCGCCTTCGCCTTCCCGGACGCCCCGCCGCCGCCCGCCTTGAAGAGCGCGGCGACCTGCTCCGGGGCGAGCGCGACCTTCGGCGCGAACGACGCGCCGGCCATGTAGTCGAGAACGCTCCGGCGCATCTGCCGCGCGACGATCCGCCGGTCGAGGTCCTTCGCGAGGTCCATGCTGCAGATCATCAGCTTCCCGCCGCCGACCTTCGCCTCGACGAGGAGCCCGAGCCGGCGCGCCTCGAACCACGTGTCGATCGGCTGGACGATCGGGCGGAGCTCCGCCGGCAGGTCGTTCAGGATCATCGCCGCCGAGCCGGTGACCAGCTCCCACCACTGCCAGTTGCTCCACCCCTCCGCCGGGAAGGCCGCGAAGGCGGGGTGCTTCGGGTCGCAGAGAATCCCCAGCGTGTGCGGCGGCTGGTTGTGCGTCCACGCCGTGTTCCAGAAGACGCTCGAGAAGCCGATCGCGACGCTCGATTTCACTGACGCGGGCGGGGCGAGCAGGAGGACTTTGCCGCCCGCCTTGAGCCGCGCGAGCGCCGCCTCGTCGAGCGACTCCGCCACCAGCACGTCCGCCGGCGGCGCCGCCTCGACGGCGTCCGCAAAGACCCAGACGTCCCAGTCGTTCTCGAAGGGCGTCCCCTCGATCCCGACGACGAGCGCGTGCCGCTTCGCCGGGGCGGCATTCGCCAGCGGGATCTCCACGGTCCCGAGCGACGTCCCGTTGCCGACGGGAACGGCCTTCGCGGGGAGCTTCCCTGACGCGAGGACCTTTCCCGCTTCGTCGACCACCTTCCATGCCGCCACGGCGCTCTCGATCGGCGCGGGGCCGAAGTGCGCGATGTCGATGTCGGCCTTGAAGGTCTCCGACGCCTTCCAGTAGCGCTTCTCCATCCGCGCGAGCGGCACGGTGCTGTTGCAGAAGCGGCGGAACTGCTCCGGCGTCACGTAGCCCTTCGACTCCCAGAACGGGTCGAGGACGCCGACGAGGGCGGTGCCCTGGCCGGGGAAGTCGTGGAGGTCGAGGAGCTGGAAGCCGCCGAAGCCGGGGGTGCGGAGCGCGGACTCGATCTCCTCCTTGTAGCAGAGCGTCTGGAGCCTGCCGGAGGCGATCAGGAAGTCGTGCGCCTGGTCGCCCATGTGGTTCGCCGTGAGGAAGTCGCGGAAGATCTCGAAGTTCTTCGGCTTGAGGTGGCCGGTGTACTTCTTCATCTCGTCGAAGCTCGGGTAGACGCACCACTGGCCGATCTCGTGGCTGACGAGGGGCACGTTGCGCTTCTGGACCCAGTCGGCGTAGTCGGTGCGGGTCTCGGGGGGGCGCCCGTTGATGCGGGACTTGAGGCCCTGGCCCCAGCCCTGGATGCGGGGACCGGGGATGTTGTGGTACTGGTTCTCGGGGATCTCGGGCCAGCCGGCGCCGCTGGTGTAGACGCGGCGGGGGTCCTTCGCCTTCCAGTGATTGACCCACTCGCCAAGCCACTGCTTCTGCTTCCCGCCGGCGGGCTCGTTGCCGTAGGCCATCATGACGAAGGAGGGGTGGTTGCCGTAGGCCTTGAGGATGCGCGCCGCCTCCTTGTAGAGCCACGCGTCGACCGGCTTGCCGTCGCCGATGGACGACCCCTGGTTGGCCCACGAGGCGATCTCGACCTGGAAGGTGAAGCCGAGCTGGTCGGCGACGGCGAAGGCGGCCTCGGGCGGGCACCAGGAGTGGAAGCGGATGTGGTTGAGGCCGTGCGCGCGCGCGGCGTCGATGACCTTGCGCCAGCCCGCCTCTTCGCACGGCGGGTAGCCGGTGAGCGGGTAGATGCAGCAGTCGAGCGTGCCACGGACGAAGAAGGGACGGCCGTTGAGGGCGAACTGGGTGCCGGCGGGCTTGAAGTCGCGGAGGCCGAAGTCCGTCACGCGGGCGTCCCCGGACTTTTCGCCGTCGGCCACCAGCGTCGCGAGAAGCCCGTACACCAGCGGATGGAACTCGTCCCACGGAGCGACAGCCCCCTCCATCCGGCATTCGATCTCCACGGTCTTTCCGTCCGGAGGAACGTCGACCGTCTCGACCTTCTTCACCGTCGGAGCGACCGACTTGCTCTTGGGGAACAGCTGGAGGGTGAGCGTTCTCGGGGCCGCCGCGCCCGTCACGTTGCCGACCTTCACGACGACCCGTGCCGCCTTCCGGGCAACGTCGGGGTAGACCTGCACGTCGTCGATCCAGACGGGCGCGCGGGGCTTGAGCGTCATCTGTCCCGCGATCCCGTTCCAGTTGCCCTGCGTGTGGTCGGAGACGCTGTGGGAGTTCGGGCCGACGTTGACGATCATCCGGTTGTCGACGCGGATCGTCAGGCGGTGCTTCCCCGCGGGGAGCGGGCCGAGGTCGTAGACGTGCGGCGTCGAGAGGCTGTCGTTCGAGCCGAAGGCCTTGTCGCCGACCCAGACGCGCGTCTCCCAGTGGGGGCGCTCGAGGGTGAGAACGACATGCTGTCCCTGCCAAACGGGAAGGACCTCGATCTCGCGCTGGTACCACGCGGCGCCGGCGTAGACCTTGTCCGGCTGGAGCCAGCAGGGGTACTTCACATGGCCCGGCTTCCGGTACGGCTCGTAGCGGGGCGAGGTGAAGTAGGATCGGTCGACAATGTCGCCGGTCCATTTCGAGTCGACGGCGACGTCGTCGCCGAACCCCTGGGCCTGGAGAGAGCCGGGGAGCCTGATCTGCTTCGCGAGGGGCTTCGCAAACCACTGCTCCGTGACGCCCTGGTCCTGCGGGTCGAGCTGGAAGGACCAGGTGCCGGCAAGGCTGATTTCAGGAGGGATGATCACCGGGTCCTGTGCCCTGACGGAGCCAGCGGCATAAAAAGAGAGGCCCCCAAGGACCGACATGACCAGCGCGAAACGCATGGATCACCTCCCGGTAGTACCTGTTATAGACGGCCGGTGTCTGTGCTATCGTCCAGCGCTACTCCGCCAGCAGCACCTGCACGGCGTCGGCGACCACGTGCCCGTCGGCGCCGCGGTTGGAGATCACGACGGCGGCGGGCCTGCCCGCCTCGAACCGGAAGGCGCCGAGGGAGCCGAAGCCGCCGGGGAGCGGCGGGACCTCGCGCTGGTTGACCGTCGCGGCCTTCTCGCCGTCGGCACTGAGGACCGTGACGGCGGCATTCGACGCGCGGTTCTCGTGCGGTCGCCAGGCGAGCCGCACCTCGTACCGGCCGTCCTTCGGCACGCGGAAGCCGAATCGCGCCTCCGCAGCCCCGGCGCGGGCGTCGTAGAGATACCGCTCGCCGACGAACCCCGCGACCTGCGTCCCGGGCGTCCACGCCCCCTTCGTCTCCGCGTCCGCGTCGTCGACCACGATCCCCGGCAGCGTCTTCGGGTCGACGGCCCCGGCGGGGACGGGCGCGGCCTTCCCGGCGCCGGCGCGCATCAGCGCCTTCAGGCCGTCGAGGTGCTTCTCGTAGACGCCGCGCGGGTCGACGTTGTGCTTTTTGCAGAGCGACGCGGCCATCCCGACGATCTCGCCCATGCAGCCGCCGGTCCGCATGACGCGCGCGGTGCCGAGCGCCTCGTGGGTGACGCTGACGTCGCGCCCGGCCATGAAGAGGTTGGGAACGTTGCGCGAGTAGAGACAGCGGTACGGGATCCAGAAGGTGTGCTTGAAGTGGTCGTAGAAGGCCTTCGAGATGAAGGCGTTTCCCTCGAACCCCTTCTCGTAGCGCGGGTCGGGGAGGTGGAGGTCGATCGGCCAGCCGGTCGGCACGCTGCCGTCGGGGAAGGCGCGGTCGCCGAGGACGTCGGCCTTGGTGAGGATCACGTCGCCGAGGAGCCGGCGGCTCTCGCGCTTGCCGGAGACGTGGGCGGACCAGTTGAGCTTGTGGTTGGGGTACCGCCCGTCGACGTTCTTGAGGGCGTCCCACGCGCCGTACATGGCGCGGAAGTTCCAGTCGCGGATGGCCTCGCCGCCCGCGAAGGGGTCGATGTCGAACCCGCTCTCCCAGTACCAGCCGCCGAGCTCCTTGATCGTCTCCTTGGGGCCGCGGCCGGGGAAGGGCTTGTCGGACAGGTCGAGGGCCCACGGGCAGCGGGGGAAGGGCGCGGGGGCGCCGGCATCGGCGACGTTCCATAGGTTGCAGGAGCCCATGCGGCCGGTGGGGGACATCTCATGATCCGCGCCGGCCAGCGCTCCCAGGCAGCCGTCACCGGTGGCGTCGACGAACCAGCGCCCCTCGAGGCGGCGGGGGACGCCGGTCGTCGTGTGGCGCGCGATCACGGCCCGCAGCCGGCCGCCCTCCACGACCGCGCCGTCCGCGCGGTGCTCGAGGAAAAGGGTCGCGTTCGGCTCGGCGCGGACGAGGGCGATCTTCTTCGCGTCCTCATAAAGGTCGGCGGTGTTCTCCGGGCCGTAATGCGCGTGACGGGCCTGTTCGAGCTCGCGGACGACGTCGCCCACGCGCGGCCACGGCGGCTTATTCCGCGCCCCCTGCAGCCAGACGCGCACTTCGGAGCTGTTGTTGCCGCCGAGAACGGGGCGGTCCTGGACGAGGGCGACGGCGAGGCCGAGGCGCGCGGCGGAGACCGCGGCGCAGGTCCCGGCGATCCCGCCGCCGACCACGACGAGGTCGAACGGCCCGGCCGGCTCCGGCTGCGCTGGCAGGCCGAGCCGCTCGCGCCGGAAGGCCGCGAGCGCCTCCCGGTCCTCGGGCGGCGCGAAGCCGGGAGTGTCGCTCAGGACGATCGCGTCGCAGCGCCCCTCGAAGCCGGTGAGGTCGTGAAGGGCGAGGAAGACGTCCGCCGCATCAACCTTCACCGTCCCGCCGTCCTGCCAGTGCCACGCCGCGCCTTCCGTGCCGAAGACGGTCGCGAGCGGTTTCCCGTCGACGAGGATCTGGAACCGGCCGGGCGCGCCGGGGGCCTTCCAGGTCGCGACCCAGTCGCGGGTGCGGACCCAGACGCGGTAGGTCCCGGGGGCGGGCAGGCGGATCGCCGTCGTGGCATCCTTCACCGGGACGCCGAGGCCATGGGCGAGGAGGAAAGGGGAGCCCATCGCGTCCATGAACTGGGAGTCGTGGATCCAGCCGCCGGGGTCGGCGAACTGTTCGGCCTCGACGAGGACGGTGGCGGCGGGCGCAGGCGCGGCCGCCGCCGCGAGGGCAAGGGCGGCCGGGAGGCGTGCCGCGAGCCGCCTGAGGAATCGCATGGAAGGTCCCCTGTCGTCACCGTCCCGCGGCGCCCGTGCGGTCGCAGCGCATCATCCCCGAAGGGGGGCGCGTCGCGCAATGGAATAAATGAGGAAATAGATGGAGGATTCGAGGCGGGCAGCCCGGCCCATAGGGGACGCCGGCCCATAATGAAGGAAAATCGGATATTGTGACTGGACAGAGCGGGAATCGGGTGTTCAATAGCCCCATCGATTCGCACCGGGGTGTAAACATACGCCGGGACGCGCCTGCCCTTCGGAGCGGGCAGGTCCGGCGCGGGCCCCCAGGGGTCGCGGCGCCGGGTCATCAGGAGGCGCGGACCGTATCCCGAGGCGGATGCCCCGTGCGGGAAAGGAGGTGATCCAGTGACGCAGGTGGGTGAACGTACGCGGAGGCTGTCGCTCTGACAGCAGGCGTGCTG
>CAYUME010000111.1:1841-10450 GCA_964445475.1 uncultured Planctomycetia bacterium | reverse complement strand
GATCCCCGACCGGCTTGCCGAACTGCGTGATGACGACCTGCTCGGTCTCGCTCACCACGTAGGCGGAGGCCGCGAGGAAGACGACGACGATCAGGAGCAGGGCGACGAGCACGTACCGCATCCGGGTCAGGGCTCCTTCCGGGGCTCGTTCAGCCGCATCTGCAGCAGCGGGACGATGCCGGTGGCCTTCTCGTCCACGATGATCTTGTCGCCCGTCATGGGCAGCACCTTGGCGAGCGTCTCGAGGTAGATGCGCCGGCGGGTGACCTCGGGCGCCTTCGCGTAGGCCGCGAAGAGGGCGTCGAAGCGGGCCGCCTCGCCGCGCGCCATGTTCACCCGCTCCAGCGCGTACCCCATCGCCTCCTGGATCACCCGCTCGGCCTCCCCCTGCGCGCGGGGGACGACCTTGTTGTAGTCCGCCTTCGCCTTGTTCGTGAGCTGCTCCTTCTGCTGCTCGGCCTCGTTCACCGCGTTGAAGGAGGGCTTGACCGGATCGGGCGGCGTCACGTTCTGCAGGACCACCTGCTCAACCTTGATCCCGGTCTCGTACTGGGTGCACATCTCCTGGAGCAGCTCGGCCGCCTTCAGCTCGATGTCCTTCCGGCCGAGCGTGATCACCTCGTCCACCGTGTGGTCGCCCACGACCTGGCGCATCGTCGCCTCGACCATGTCCCGGAAGGTCTTCGGGATGTCCCGCACCTTGAAGAGGTATTTGTAGGGGTCGCTGATCCGGTACTGCACGATCCACTCGACGTCCGCCAGGCTCAGGTCTCCCGTCAGCATCAGCGACTCGTCCTGGTAGTCCTGCGAGACGTACTGGGTCCGGACGTCCGGGCGCAGCGTCCGGTACCCGAACTCCTCCTTCAGCTGGCGCTCCACCGGCAGCTTCACGGCCGACTCGACGCCGAAGGGGAGCTTGAAGTGCAGGCCCGACTCGACCGTCCGGACGTACCGGCCGAACCGCGTCACCACGCCGACCTCTTCCGGGCTGATGGTGAAGGTGCTGGTGAGGGACGCGATCCCCAGCACGAGGAGCGCGACGATCCACCGGAGGTGGGGGCGGAGCCGGCGGAGGATCTCCGGGAGGCGCAGGCGCCGGTTGTAGCCGCCGGAATCGACATCCCAAACGCGCGCCATGCGGGCTCCGGGGATTACGGGTTGGAACGCGGAGGTCGGCGGATCGGTGGACGGCCCGCGCGGTCACATTGCGCTCATATTAGGCCGCCGTCCCGGAGGGTGTCAAGGCGAACCGGTGCGGATTCTTCGTGTATCCGCACATCAAGAAAACGCGCCCCGGACGTTAATCCGGGGCGCGCGGTCGGGAGTCGATGGCGATGCCGGCGCGGCGGTCAGGGCGCGACGGACATGGTGTAGAGCGCGACGCCCGTGTTGCCGGCGAAGTCGGTCGCCGAGACGTCCACGTAGTGAAGGCCCGGGACGAGCGGCTGCCCGGGTGTGTACATGATGATCCCGTCTTTGTAGGAGAGGCCGGCGACCGAGTTGCTGTCGAGGAGCAGCGTGATCGACGCGGGATCGGCGCCGGACAGGTCCTCGGCGACCGCGATCACGAGGGTCGGCACGACGCTGTTCGTGGTCTCCAGCGAGAACGAGGTGAACACGGGCGCGAGGGTGTCGACCCGGAGTTCCACGCCGAGCGATGCCGCGTTCCCGGCGTTGTCGAACGCCACGATCAGCAGGCTGCTGGCGCCGTCGTCCCATCCCTCGATCGGTACGTACGTCGCCACGTCGCCGTCGAAATCCATCACGATCGGCTCGGAGGAGTCTTCGCGGAGGAGCAGGACGCTCTCGACGCCCGATCCGGCATCGGAGACCTCCGCGAAGATCATGGCGTAGGGGTTGTTCGTCCACACGCCGTCGGGGAGGACGGCGCCGAAGGCGGGCGGCTCGGTGTCGGTGGTCACCTCGAGGACGGCGATGGTGGCCGACTGGGATGCGTCGGGGGCGAGATCCGCCTCGATCTTCGCGTTCACCCGCGTGAGCGGGTCCGACCGGTTGGCGATCTTCTTGGCGAGGACGAAGGCCTTCTTCGGGTCCGTCTCGTCCTGGAGCCGCGCGGTCAGCTCCGCGATCTCGGCGGCCAGGGCCTCGGCCCGGGCCTGCATCGCCTCGAGCGACATACCCAGGTCGTCGCGGACGGTGACGGTGAGCGTCCGTTCGCCCGACTCGGTCGCGAGGGCGTCATGGACAAAGACGCCGGGCGCGATCGCGACGAGCGGGGCGCCCGTGCCGGCGTCCGGGTACGTCGCGGTGACGACCGCGGATGTCGGGTCGAGGGGAGCGCCGTCCTGGGTCACGACGATGTCGAAGTGGATCGTCTCGCCGACGACATACACGTCTTTCGACGGGTCGATCGCGATCTGGTACTCGGCGGCGCCCGCGGCGAGCGTCGAAAACAGGAAGGCGGCGGCTGCATACGACCGGCTGATCAACATCGTCGTCTCCTTTGGGGTTCGCGGGAGAGGCCCTGCGCGGGGGATCGCGGGCCCCCGGCCCGCGAGGCGAAAGTTGGTGGGCAAACTATATCGGAGTCGACGTGTCGTTTGCAAGGGGGAATGCGGGCGCGGTCGCCGCCTTCGCCTTGGCGACGCGGAAGCGTGCTGCAGCGGGATCGGCACGGGGGTGACGGGGGAAGCCCCGCCCCTCCGCGGGCGCCGAAGCGGCCGCGAGGGCGGCTGGGGCGGGGAGCGTCACCGCGCCGCCGGCTCCCGGCGCGCCGTCCAGAAGACCGCGTTCGCCATCAGCCGGAGGAAGTCCGGGTCCCGGAAGTCCTCCGGGACGCCGAGCGAGGTGTAGACGACGCGGCCGCAGGCGACCTCCCGGGCCCAGGCCACCGGCTCCCGCTTGTCGCCCGCCGTGCCGGTCAGCAGGAGCGTGACGTCCGGGGCGAGCGACGGGTTCTTGTAGAGCTTGCCGGGCGTCCCGAACGGCTTCACGCCGGCGAGCACCGGGTGGCCCTTCGCCTTCTCCTCGAGGAGCACCTGCGCGGGCTCGTCCTTGCCGTAATGGCCCTTGTAGCTGCCGCCGAAGAGGTCCTTGTCGATCTCGAGCCAGTTCTGGAAGGCGTGGCTGGCGGTGCGGAGGCCGACGACGCCCTTGCCGGCGGCGCAGAATCGCTTGACGCGCGCCAGCGGATCCTCGTCCAGCGTCACGCGCCGCGTGAAGAGGACCATGACGTCGGCCGCGTCGAGCGCCTCGAGGCCGGGGATGTCCTTCCCCTTGTCCTCGCCGAAGGCGCGGGTGCACGCCACGGCATAATTCGCCTCGAGGTGCTTCTGGAGGGCGGCCAGGGACTCGTGGGACTTGTACTCCGCCGAGGCGGAGACGAGGCAGACCTTCAGGGGGGTGGCGGGCTCGGCGGCCCGGGCGGCGGGGGCGGCGCAGCCGATCAGGACAGCCAGGGCGAAAAGCGGAACGCGCGGGCTCTTCATGGCGAGCTCCTTCAGCGTCTCGTAATTGTCCCCTTGTTAATCAAATCAAGCAACCCCGCCGCCCATCAAGCATACACCTGGTTTATCAAAACCAGCAAACCTTCTGGTTTCTAAAATAGTGCAAACGCGTCTGATCCCGGACTGAATCCACACGAACTGGCCGGATTCCGTGATCAGACGGAAGGGCGCTTATCGGCTGAAGAGGTACCAGAGCGACGGTGCCGTCCCACCGACCTTCGCCACCGTCCCCCCGCCCGACGCCTCCGCCGGGACCTCCCCCTTCGGCGCGCCCGTCCCGTCCAGGGCCCGAGCTTTCCATCCCGTTCCCGGCAGCGTGACCGTTGCCGGCACGATCTCGGCGATCGTCGGCCCCTTCCCCCATGCCGTTCCCACCGTCGTCCGGTCCGCGTTCCATCCCATCCCGCGGTTCTCCACGCGCCCGGCCGCCGCCATCAGCACCGATTTCGACTCGGCGATCGGCTTCCCGTCGAGGGCGACGAGCGCCAGGCAGGCGTAGCCCTTCTCCATCGCGCCGACCTCGACGGTCACGTCGCCCAGCGCGACCTTCCTCCCGGCGATCGTCCCGGCCGCCATCCGCGCCGCGGGGGCGCGGACGAGGAACCGGGGCGCGTCCGGCTCCGGCTCCCAGGCGATCTCGCCCGTGTCGCCGGCGCGCGGCGAGGCGGGGTCGAGTTTCTCCGAGGCCTTCGCCCCGCCGGCGCCGTCCGCGAGCCGCACCGCGAGCCGCCGCCGGGCGGCGCTCCCGCGCGGCACGCCGGCGGACTCCCAGAGCCCGTCGATGTCGCCCCGCCCCTCGGCCAGCAGCCCCGCGATCGCGTCCTTCGGCAGCGTCAGCGTCACCGGCGCCGCCCCCGGCTTGACGAGCGCGCGGCGGAAGACCAGCGCCGCCACCGGCGCGAAGGCCGTCTGGCCCGCGTGGCCGCAGAGGTCGAAGTACGAGAGGATCCGGTCCGACTCCCAGTCCGTCTTGAAGTCGAGATACGTGTAGTGGTAGATCGCGTCCCAGTCCTGGAAGGCGGCCATCGCCGAGAGCAGCGCGAGCGACTCGGCGGCGTGATCCGCCGGCGCCGGCGAGTTGTACTCGCTGACGCTCAGCGGCATCCCGGCCAGCCGGCAGGCGGCGATGTGACCGAGCGTCCCGCCGTCGGCGGCGCCGGCCTGCGTCGTGTTCCGGATCTTCCAGCTCGCCCGGTCCCAGTTTCCGCCCGGGAACTCGGGGTGCTGCCAGTAGCCGTGCAGGTCCTCGTAGTCGCTCTGCGTCCCCTCCCGCAGGAGCCCCGCCGCGTGGCCGTAGTCGGCCTGGGTGTCGGTGACGAGCGCCTGGACGCCGAGGTCCTGCTTGAGGAACCGGATGAGCCCGCGCGAGGCCGCCTGCTCCGTCTCCATCTGGAACCGGAAGACGTCGCGCCTCGCAGGGGGCGTCTGGCCGGCGTCGCCGAAGGCGAGGGTCTCGATCGTCGCGCCCTCGGGGAGGCCCGTCAGCCCGCCCTCGCGGAGCGAGACGCCCGCCAGGTCGACGACGCCCGTCCGGTTGCGCGTGCTGAAGTTGACGCGCGCCTTGAGGCCCTGCACGCCCCGGGCGTGGAAGAGGAGGCTCTGTCGCTGCCAGGTCCCGGTCAATGCCACGACGCGGTGGGCGCCGAGGTTGTGCCAGGGGGCGGTCTCGTGCATGACGACGGCCTCGAGCTCGCCCGGGGCGCCCTGCGGCGCGCGCGCCCAGAAGGAGAGCGTATACGCCTTCCCCTCCGTCAGCCCCAGCCCGCCCTGGAAGAGCTGGAGGTGCCATCCTTCCGTGCCCGCGTGTGTTGCGTGCCAGCGGAGGCCGGAGGCCTGGCCCGCCTTCGCCGTTTCCGCTGCGGGATTTGCTTCGGCGGGCAAGCCCCCCGGCAGGTCGGCCGTCAGCGCCTCCCCCCGCGCCGCCGCCCCGCCCGCGGCCTGGACCACCCACTCCGCCGGGCCCGACCGGAAGTCGCCGTTCTTGAGTAGCTCCGCCCCGAGCGGGGCCTCGCCCTCCTTCCAGGCGGCGCGCAGCTTGTCCGTCGTGCCGTACGTCGCCTTCAGCCACGCGCGCCACTGCCGGTCGAGCTCCGCGCCGAACGGGTCCGGGAGGCTGTAGACGTCCCCCGTCCAGTACGGCAGCATCGTGTTCTCGTTGTTCAGCTCGACGCAGAGGACGGCCGGCTCCTTCGCGTAGGCGTTGCCCGTGTGCGGGTTCACGTGCGTGAGCAGGTCGCGGGCGTACTCGCGCTGCATCTCGAGGAAGGGCGGGTAGAACCGGTCGATGACCTTGCCCCACTGGAAGCGCTTCAGCGCCTCCTCCGTGAGGCCCGCGTAGCGGCGGGCAACGTGGAGGTTGAGGTTCGCGTAGATCCCGTTCGCCTTGAGCTGGGCAATGAAGAAGTCGAGCCGGTCGAGCTGGCCGGGGTCGAGCGTCTTCCCGTCCTTCTGGAAGATGCCCGTCGGCGGCTGGCCGACGTCCATGAAATGGAATCGGATAACGTTGAAGCCGAGTTTGCGGAGGTGGGCGGCGATCTTCGGGGCGAGAGCCTTGTCGGGGAAGCAGGCGGTGGCGGTCAGGTTGACGCCGAGGAACCGGATCCGCCGGTCCTTGCCGTCGACGAAGTGGCCGTCGCGGACGCGCACGGAGCCGTCCGCCCCGGCGGGGGCGTCGTTGAGCGAGGAGAGGTCCGTCGGCGTCGGCGAGGCGTCGAGGCCGGGGATCGTGAACTCGAACCAGCCGGGGGGCGCGTCCGCGGCGGCGGCCGGCGGCGCCGTCCGCAGGCACGCGACCCCGAGCAGGATCCCCAGCGCGAGGCGGATGACGTTCATGCGGCATCTCCCCGTTGAACGTGCGGCCTGATCATAATGAGGGTGTGGGCCGGTCGGTGTCCAGCACTTGTGAAGGTGGCGGCAGGAGCGACACGGATGGCGAGGAGATCCCTCACTTGGCACGGCCGACGACGAAGCAGCAATCCTTGCGCCGCAGCGCGGCGGGGAAGGGCTCCAGACCTTGGGCCTTGAGGGCCTCGACGGTCACGGGCCAGGCGGGCGCGGCGGCGGCGCGGCCTTCGGCCGCCATCACCTTGGGTCCGTAGCCGACGACGAAGGGCTTGCCGGCCTGGGGGCCGTCGGGCAGGCGCGTGCAGCGGCGGTCCTCGGCGTAGACGCCGCCGGCGTAGACGAACTCCACCTCCTGTACCGGCTGCGCCGTCGCGCACCAGCCGTCCCCGGCGTCGATCGCCAGCGCCGCGCCCGCGGCGTCGACCGCGGTAACCGCGTCGGCCCAGGGCGGCCGGCGCACGCGGACCACGGCGGCGGGCTGGTTCGTCAGCGACACGCGCTGGCGCACCACCTCGCCCGCCTTCAGGCCGGCCCGCAGCACCGAGGTCGTGGTGCCGGCGGCGTCCGTGACGGTGAAATCCAAGGCGAAGGGGCAGGTCAGCGCCCCCCCGGCGCGGGAGAACAGGTGGTTCCGCACGTTGATGAAGCCCAGTTCGCCGTGGTAGGTGCAGCACCAGGTGGACTCCTCGATGCGCCCCTCGAAGCCGTAGGCGCCGTCACCGTCGCAGAGGACGTGGCGGTGGCCGAAGCCGCCCTTGGGGGTCTGGTTCTGGAGGAGGTGGTTGTGCAGGGTGCGTTCCGCCATGGCCCAGTAGCGGGCCTTGCCGGTGACGCGGCCGAGGGCGAGGTTGAGGCGCAGCCAGTCGACGATGGCGCAGCCCTCGTCGCGGGCGAACCTCACATGGCACTTCTCGAGGATGCCGCCCGCCGGGTTGATGTAGCCGCCCTGCACCAGTTCATCCCAGCGCGTTTCGACCCGCGCCAGGTACGCAGGGTCCTTCGTGGCCTCGAAGAGCAGCAGCAGCGACACCTGGTTGCAGAGCATGCCGTGGGCGTGGTCGATGGGCAGGCGGTCGAACCGGCCGTAGAAGGCGGCGATGGCCGCGGCCGCGTCGAGGTACTTCTTCTCGCCGAGGAGGACGCTGAGCTTTACCAGGCCCTCCATGGCGGGGAACCAGCAGGTGACGTAGCCGGCGGCGTACGAGCCGGCGCCGGTGTATTCGGCGATGCGGTCCGGATCGTTGAAGCGCGGCAGCATGGAGAGGTAGAAGTCGCCCAGGCCGCGGGCCGCGCCGGCGATGGCGGCGTTGTCGGGGAAGGCGCGCAGGGTCTCGACCAGGCCGCACAACAGGCGGGCGTTGCCCCAGAGGGCCGGCATCATGCGGCCGCCGCCGGCGGCGCTGCCCTCCTTGGCGTAGTCGATGGTCTTCTGCCAGTCGATGACGCCCGAGGCGCAGAAGTAGCCGCCGGGCCGCTGCTGCCGAGGCACCTCCTCCAGCAGGCCCTTGAAGGCGGGATGCACGGCCGGGTCGCCGCGCGAATCCAAGGCCATGATCTCGATGAAGCGGCCCGAGATGTCGCCGGAGTAGTTCTTGAACGGCCGTTTCATCACGTGGCCCCACCCGGCTTCATCGAACGCGCTGGCCGTCTCGCCGGTGAGGTCGGCCCGCAGCCAGGGAAGGGAGTCGAAAGGAGCCGATCGAAAGCGGGCGGTGCAGGCGGCGGCGGCGCTGCCGACCTCGCCGCCGAGGACGACCCGCGGCGCCGCGGCGGCGGCCGGGAGCGGACACGCGAGCCCGAACAGGATCCCCACCGCGAGACGGTTCGCGCTCATGCGGGATCTCCCCGTTGGACTGGAAGCCGGATCGTCGGCAAGGGCGCCTCGTTCCCGTCACCCGCCCGGCTTCTGTGAGATCGCCCCGGTTTTCGCCGCCACCACCAGCGCGATCGGGTACGCGGAGAAGTCCACCTCGGTGTACAGCGCGCACGCGTCCGCCAGGTACGCCTTGTGGCGCTCGAAATCGAAGTGGCCCTTCCCGTCGACGTAGTCGCCCGCCGCCTTCGGCATCCGCCGCCCGCCGCCGACCTGCACGACCTCGAACGTCAGCTTCCCGTGGGACTGCTCCCTGAAGAACCGCTGGACCTGGCCTTCGCCCAGCAGGACCGTGCACAGGCCGGGTCGCTTCCCGCATCGCCTCCGTTGAATGGCGCCGGACATGAGGCGACTCCGCATGGGGCCCGGAAGCGCGATCCGCGAGGAAGTATAGGCGGCTTCGCGGGATCTGGCAAGGGGGGGGA
>CAYUME010000111.1:0-1831 GCA_964445475.1 uncultured Planctomycetia bacterium | reverse complement strand
GTAACTCTGGCTACCCGCATTGGGGCCCGGATGGGGTATCCGGGTGTTTTTATTGGGGGTTAGGGGGTTTGTGCCAGGGGGGGGTTGGGGGGGGTATTTGAGGCGGATACGGCTCGTCTACAGCGTTATCGGGCCTCCCGGCAACGGGCGACCGCTTCGTCTCCAGACGGCCTCCCGGAATTGATGGACTATCCTTCTGCGCACCGGATGGACCGTTAGGGTGCGAGCGGGGCCGCATCTAACCGGTGAACCGCCGGCGCACGACGCGGCGGGCCCCGCGGAGAAAAGCGACGCATGAGACCCCGGATACTGGCTTGCGCTCTGCCGGTCTTCCTGCTCCTGTCCGGCGCCCAGGCCCCGGCGGGGGACGCCCTGCCCGGGCTGCGCAAGCTCATGGACACGCCGCTGCGCGACACCTCCGTCTGCCGCGGGCCCGACGGCATGTGGTACCTGACCGGCACCGTCGAGCCGTTTTGGTCCTACAACGAGGGGATCCGGCTCTGGAAGTCGAAGGACCTCGCGGCGTGGGAGCCGATGGGGTTCGTCTGGAAATACGGCAGGAGCCCCTGGCACGAGAAGTACCTCCAGGCGAGGAAGCCGCTCTGGGCGCCGGAGATCCATCACCTCAAGGGGACCTTCTGGCTGACCTACAGCATGCCGGGCTGGAAGGCCGGCGACCCGAAAGGCCTGGATCCCCGGAACAGCGGCTCCGGCCTGCTCAAGAGCATGACCGGCCGGCCCGAGGGCCCCTACGAGGACGTCCAGCCGAACGAGCGCCTCGGCGATGAGATCGACGCGTCGCTGTTCGAGGACGACGACGGCACGGTCTATTTTCTCTGGCACAGCGGCAAGATCGCGAGGATGAAGCCGGACCTGAGCGGGCTGGCGGAGCCGGTCCGCTGGCTGAAGACGACGGTCCCCGATCCGGACCCGCGGCACCACGCCGGGCTGTGCGCCGCCATTCACGGGAAGGGGTCGTTCGACCACGTCGGCTACGAGGGCATGTTCCTCTTCAAGGCGAACGGCCTCTACCACCTCTGCTGCGCGGAGCAGTACGAGGGCCGGTACAGCTGCGCGGTGGCCAGCTCGAAGAGCCTGCTGGGACCCTACGGGGCACGCTACGAAGCCATCCCCCACGGCGGCCACAACATGTTCTTCCGGGACGAGGCGGGCCGGTGGTGGTCGACCTATTTCGGCAGCGACGGCAAGGCCTCCTGGCAGGAGCGGCCCGGCATCCTGCCCGTGGAGATCACCCCGGACGGCAAGGTGCGGCCGATGCCGCCTGGCGCGGACAAGTAGGATCATCCCTGCGCCCCCGTCCCGCGCTCACCCGCTCCTCGCCGGGCCGCCCGTTGTCATGGAGACCTCCGCGAAAACGGGCCTTGTCTTTTACAGGGGCGAGCCGGGAGCGTCGAATAGTGCGGAGGGCGCGGTTGGCCGCCGGCGCCAATTCGCTTCCCGCGCCCCGCGCCGCGCGCCTATAATGGACGGTGCCGGACGCACCCGGCACCGCGGGGGACCGGACATGCGCATCGCCCGTCCGCTCGCCGTCCTGGCGGTCCTCGCGACCTTCCCCGCCGACGCGGATGTCGTCCACCTCCGCAACGGCGGGCGCGTGGAGGGGAAGGTGACGGACCGGGGGGACCGGCTCGAGATCGACACCGGGCGCGGCACCTTCCGGGTCGACAAGGCGGACGTCGAGCGTGCCGTTGCCGCTGCCCGCCGGGCATTCGACAGCGGCGTGTGGTCGAGGCAATCGCCGCGCGAACGCAAGCGCGTGCTGCAGCGCTTTGCTGAACTGATCCTCGCGCATGGCGACGAGCTGGCGCTG
>CAYUME010000110.1:0-10457 GCA_964445475.1 uncultured Planctomycetia bacterium | reverse complement strand
ACGATACCCTGCGCAGCGTTTAGAATGCCTGCCCATCGGCCGGGTCCCGGGTGTGCCGTTCCGCGATCTGCGCGAAATGGCCCTCCGGACGTGGCTCCTGTGGAGATTTCCCCCGATGTCCGATCACGCAATCCGGTCCCGCGTCGGCCTGCCCCGGCGGGGCATCTCGCTGGTCTGGGTGGTCCTCAGCTGCGGCGCGGCCTTCGCGAGCACGCTGTTCGCCCTCTATTACTGGACGGATTGGAAGGACTCGGAGGTGGAGCTGGACCGGCTGAAGATGGTCAGCGGACAGCTCCAGGAGCAGTACCAGAACCAGATTCTGGAGGTGGACAAGGTCCTCCCCTACACGGGGCTGAAAAAGACCGGCGAGGGCGGGGATCCTCCGTCTGAGGAGGCGGTGCGCTATCTCAAGGAGCGCCAGGCCGAGTACCTGCCGGCCTTCCTGAAGCTGCGGCAGATCGACCGGCAGCTCTCCCTGGCCACCTTGGAGGATTGCGCGGAGGTGGCGGGCCGGTCGGTGGAGTTCGCCGTCGCCGACCGCGAACGGGCGAAGGCGGAGCTGGAGCGCCGCAAGTCGGCCGTCACCATCGCCCAGAAGCGGAAGGGGCCCATCGACGAGACCAAGCAGCGCAGCGTGGAGGAGATCCAGAAGAAGATCCAGGAGGTCGTCGAGGAGCGGACGAAGGTCGAGAGCGAGTTCACGCCCGTGTCCCAGAAGATCGAGGAGCAGACCCAGAAGGAGATCCAGGAGCGCGAGGCCGCCGAGGCGAAGCACAAGGCCGAGCTGCTGCGGCTGGAGAACGAGATCAACGAGCTGAAGCGGCGGCTCGAGGAGTTCAAGCAGCGGGAGGTCATCCGCTACGACATCACCGAGGTCCACGGCGAGGTCATCGAGCACGACGTCGAGGGGAAGTTCGCCTTCATCGACCTCGGGAGCAACCAGCGCGTCGTGAAGGGGCTGCGCTTCCACTGCGCCCTTCCCGGCGAGTTCGGCAGCCTGACCTACAAGGGGGAGATCGAGGTCAAGAAGGTGTGGCCCACCCGCAGCCAGGTGGCCATCACCCAGACCTACGACCCGTCGCGGCCCATCCTCCGGGGCGATGTCCTGGTCAACCCCCTCTTCGGGACCCATCGGCCCAAGGTCGTGGCCTTCGCCGGGGAGCCGGTCTCCCGGCGCCACCACTATTCCGTCAACGAGGCCACCCGCCGCATCCTGGAGATCCAGTCGACGGTCAAGCCGGAGACCACGGTGGACCTCGACTTCCTGATCGTGACCGAGGCGTACGAGGGCGACAAGAACTATCTCAAGGCGGTGGAGTTGCAGATCCCCATCGCCTCGGCCAGCGACGTCCTGAAGTACCTGGGCGAGTGAGCCTCCGTCGGGTGCCGTATTGAGTCGGTCTTTGCGAAGCAGGAATCTATGGAAATCGTCACCCGGAAGGAACGGCTGCGGCGGATCTGGATCCTGGTCCTCAGCCTGCTCGTGTTCGTGGGGACGGCGGCGCTGGCCTACTATGCCGCCAAGAAGCGGGATGAGCTGGCGCCCGAGGTCGGCCCCAATTCCCCTCTGGCGAAGGAGATTCGGGAGACGGAGAGCAAGATCGCCGACGCCCAGCGCAAGCTCCTGGAATTCTCCAAGCCCTTCGGGTTCCGGACCGAGGCGAGCATTCTCAACCCCCAGGTGCCCCCGACGCCGATCAACGGGGAGGTCCTGCGCGCCTTCCTCAACCGGTGGCGGACCCGGCTGGCCGAGCGCCACGGCATCACGACCTACAAGGAGTGGAGCGCGCCGCCGGACGCGAACGCCCCCGGCCTGACGCTGCCCGACCTCTTCAAGGAGGTCAAGAAGCTGCGCGAGGCCGCGATGGCGGAGGAGGCCGCGGTCGTCAAGGAGAGCGGAGCGGTCGACACGGCGTGGAAGTGGGCTCCCGGTGGCGGTCCCGACATCCAGATCCCCGCCAACTCCATCACCGCCAACATCGTGACCATCTCGAAGGAGGCCGCCGAGGCCCAGAAGCGCGCGGACGAGGAGGTCCGGCGGCTTCGCGAGGAGCACGTCAACGCCGTCAAGGCCCGTGACGAGAAGAAGCTCGAGATCAAGACGAAGCGGCTCGCCCTCGAGCAGGCCCTCAAGGAGGCCCAGTCCAAGCACACCGAGGCCGTCCAGGCCCAGAACGTGGAGAAGCAGCGGCGCCTGGCCGAGAAGCAGGAGCTCCAGGACCGCCTCGACTGGGTCGAGCTCACGCGCCAG
Source organism: uncultured Planctomycetia bacterium (assembly GCA_964445475.1). Lineage (GTDB taxonomy): Bacteria > Planctomycetota > MHYJ01 > CAYUME01 > CAYUME01 > CAYUME01. The sequence continues at coordinate 8,206 of CAYUME010000110.1, read as the reverse complement.
GAGGCCCAGGAGCGCCAGGAGACGGACGGCCGCATCATCCACGCCGACACGGAGCACGGCGTCATCTACATCGACATCCGGGCCCGCGACGGCCTCTTCAAGGGGACCAAGTTCAAGGTCTTCTCCATGAAGAAGGGCGGAACCAAGCGGATGAAGGGCGAGATCCAGGTCCTCGACGTGCTGGCCGACTACAGCCGTTGCTCGGTCGTGAAGGACCTCGACCCCGGCGAGCCGATGGCCGCGGGCGATTACGTCTACGACGAGTTCTACGACCGGGTGAGGAAGCTCGAGTTCGTCTTCGCCGGCAACTTCGTCGGCCGTGTCACCGCGTCGGACCTGGTCCGGAAGCTGGACGGATACAAGCGCTACACCTACTCGCCCAAGGCCCGGCGCGAGACGAACTATCTCGTGGTCGGCGAGGGGTACGAGAAGAGCCCGAACTACATCGAAGCCATCAAGTACGGCATCAAGATCATCCGCGAGAAGGACTTCTACTCCTTCCTGGGCCTCGAGTACTAGGGGTGAGCGGCCTGCGATTTCGGGGGGGCGCGGCGACGGCCGCGCCCCCTTTTCTTTTGTGCCCGCCGTTGCCGCGGGGGCGTGCGCGGCAGTTGCATCGGGGCCCCCGGCCCGTGTAGAATGGCGCGTCCGATCCCCGGTGCGGCCCCGATCCCCCGCGAATCCCAACCGGCATGCCCCCAACCGATCCCGACGCCCCGCCCGACGACAAGCGCATGACGCTCTCCGAGCATCTCGAGGAGCTCCGCTCGCGGCTCACGCGGGCCGTCATCACGCTGGGGCTGGCGCTCATCTTCACGATGTCCTTCCAGGACGCCATCATGAAGGTGGTGATCTGGCCGCACACCCGCGCGATGGAGGACGTGATCCGTGAAAAGAAGGTGCGGATCCTCGGGGCCGACGGGAAGGAGGTCGAAGGGCGCCTCAAGCCGGGCACCGTGACGGTGGTCCGGCCGGACGGGAAGGAGGTGGAGGGCGTCCAGGTCTCGGCGGGGGGGAAGCTGGTCGCGTTGGGCTACCCCGAGACGTTCTTCGTCTTTTTCAAGGTCAGCCTCATCGCGGCGGCTGCGCTCGCCTCGCCTTTCATCCTGTACCAGCTCTGGCGCTTCATCTGCGTGGGGCTCTACCCCAAGGAGCGGCGGCTCGTCTACGTGTACGCCCCCCTCTCCATCCTCCTCTTTCTTGCCGGCGTCGCCTTCGGCTTTGTCATCCTGATCCCCTTCAGCCTCCGCTTCCTCGCGCTGTTCGGGCTGGAGCTGATCGACCCGATGTTCAACCTGGGGCAGTACCTGAACCTGCTCTTCTTCTTCACGCTGGCCCTGGGGGTGATCTTCGAGCTGCCGCTCGGGATGCACTTCGCCTCGCGCCTGGGGCTGATCGACGCCCGGGCCTTCGCGAAGAAGCGGCGCCTGGCCATGGTGCTCATTGTCGTCGCCGCCGCGATCCTGACGCCGACGGGCGACCCGTACACGCTCCTGCTCGTGTCGGCCCCGATGTACCTCCTCTACGAGCTCGGCATCCTGTTCTGCCGGCTCGCGCCGAAGGCGGAGACGCCCCCCGGGGGCGCCGGGTGATCCCGGGGGATGGCTTTTCCCGGGCGTTTGGGATAAAATGCCGCGCCGAAAGGAGCCTCCCCGATGTCCAAGGTCGTGCTGGCCTATTCCGGCAGCTTGGACACCACGATCTGCCTGCACTGGCTGCGCTCCGTGAAGGGGATGCGCGTCTACACCTTCTCGGCCAACGTGGGCCAGCCGGACAATCTCGAGTCCCTCAGCGAGGCCGCCTTGGCCTGCGGGGCCGTTTCCGCCCACATCGCCGACCTCCGCGACCGGTTCGCGTGGGACTTCATCCTGCCCTGCGTGCGCGCGGGGGTGATCTACGAGCGGGGCTATCACCTCGGTTCCGCCCTCAGCCGGCCCCTGATCATCCAGGAGCTGGTCGATCTCGCGCAGGAGGAGGGCTGCTCCGTTGTCGCCCACGGGTCCCGCGGGCTGGGCAACGACTCCATCCGTTTCCGCAACTGCATCCGCACCCTGGCTCCCGACCTCCAGATTCTCGCGCCGCTCCAGGAGCTCGGTCACGCCACGCCCGAGGACGACCTCCGCTACGCCCGCGAGCACAACCTGACCGTCGAAAGCGTCCGCCAGACGCTCTACAACATCGAGGAGAACCTCTGGGGCGCCAACATTCAGTTCCGCGCCGCGGACCCGTGGGCCGTGCCCCCCCGCGAGACCTACCGCATGACCCTCACCCCGGAGAACAGCCCCGACGTCCCGGTCTTCCTGGTCGTGGGGTTCGAGAAGGGGATCCCCGTCTCCCTCGACGGCAAGCCGCTCGCCCCGGTCGCCCTCATCCAGAGCCTCAACCGTCTGGGCGGAGCCCACGGCGTGGGCCGGTCCGACATGATCGAGAACCGCATCACCGGCCGGAAGACGCGTGAGATCTACGAGGCCCCCGCGGCCGAGATCCTGGCCGCCGCCCACCGCGCGCTCGAGAACCTCGTGCTCGACCGGGCCCTCCTGCACTTCCAGGAGGTGCTGCGCCTTCGCTACGCCGACCTGGTCTACGAGGGGCACTGGTTCACCCTGTTCCGGGAGAGCCTCGACGCCTTTGTCGCCCGGACCCAGGAGTGTGTCAACGGGACGGTCCAGTGCCGCCTGTTCCGGGGGCGGGTGGACGTCACCCGCGTCGAGTCCCCCTTCTCCCAGCTGGCCAACCGCGACACGACGATCGTCCGGCTCCCGTCGAGCTTCCTGCGCGATCTGCCCGGTTCCCATTCCTGACGCGGGCTCGGGGGCCGCCGGCCGGAAGCCGGACCCGCGACCCGCAACGGTCCGCCCATGTCCCGACTCCCGAATCGCTCAAGGCGTCGTCGTCCCGGAACGGCCTCCGTCCGCCGGGCCGCCGCGTCGGGCCTTCCGGTGGCCCTGGTCTCCACCGGCACGGAGCTGGTGACCGGGCGGACGGTGGACACGAACGCGGCCCGGCTGGCGCGGTGCCTGGCCCCCCTCGGGGCGCGGGTCGTCTTCCACGCCACGGTCGGGGACGACGGGAGGGCGATCGGGGACGCCCTCCGACTGGCCTGCGCACGTGCCCGGCTCGTGATCGTGAGCGGGGGGCTCGGCCCGACCCGCGACGACCTGACCCGCGACGTCGTCGCCGCTGTGGCCCGGAGGCCCCTCGTCCTCCACCGCCCCTCGCTGGCCCGGATCGCCGAGCGGTTTGCCGCCCGCCTCGGCCGCGGCACGCCGATTCCGGAGAACAACCGGCGGCAGGCCCTTCTCCCCCGCGGCGCGGAGGCGCTGCGCAATCCGGCCGGCACGGCGGCGGGTTTCGTCCTTCGCCTGGGGGGGGCGTGGTGCATCGCCCTCCCCGGCGTTCCCCGCGAGCTGGACGCGATGATGCGGCGGGAGGTCCTCCCCTGGCTTCGCCGGAGCGGGATGGCCCGGCGTGCGGCGTACACGCGGGCCTTGACGCTCTTCGGGATCCCCGAGTCCGCGGCGGACGACGCGATCAGCCGGATGGGAGTGCCGCTCGACGGGCTGGAAATCGCGTTGACCGTCGACGAGGGCGCCGTTAAGATCGTTTTCGAGGCGGCGGCGGGCGACCGCGGGGCGATCCGCCGGGCGGGGAGGCTGCACCGCGCCCTCTGCCGCCGGTTCGGCGACGCGGTGGCCAGCCCCTCCGGGCTTCCGCTGGCCGAGGCTGTCGCCCGGGCGCTGATCCGGCGCAAGCGGACCGTGGCCGTCGCGGAATCCTGCACGGGCGGGCTCGTGACGCGCCGCCTCGCCGCCGTCCCCGGCATCTCGGCCGCCCTCCTCGAGGCCGTCGTCGCCTACAGCAACGGGGCCAAGGTCCGCCGGCTCGGCGTGCCGCCGGCCTTGATCCGCCGGCACGGGGCGGTCAGCGCGGAGGTCGCCGCGGCCATGGCCCGCGGGATCGCGCGGACGTCGGGCGCCGACATCGGCCTCGCCGTCACGGGCATCGCCGGGCCCGGCGGCGGGACGCCGGAAAAGCCCGTCGGGCTCGTCTGGTTCGGCTCGTGGACGCGCGGCCGCGGCGGTCCCCGGACCACCTCGCGCCGATTCCGAGGCGACCGGCGCGAGGTGCAGGCGCGGGCCGCCCTGACCGCGCTCGACCTCCTGCGCCGTGCGATCCCGTGACCGGAGCTTCTCCTGAACCCCCTTCGCCGCTGTCCCGCGCGGTCCCGAAGCGGCCCGGACGATCCCCGTGAAGCGAAGAATCGCGCCGACGGGCGGCCTGGTGACCTGGACGGTGGCCTCCCCCGACCCGCGCCTCTGCGACGTCCTCTCGCGGGGCCTGGGGGTCACCCCCCTCCTGGCCGGGCTCCTCGTCAACCGCGGCATTCGGGACCTTCCCGGCGGGCGCCGCTTCCTGCAGCCGAACCTCGACGGCCTTCACGACCCCTCCCGCCTCCCCGGCCTCCCGGCCGCCGTGGACCGGCTCCGGCGCGCGATCCGGGACCGCGAGCGCATCGTCATTTACGGCGATTACGACGCCGACGGCCTGACGGGCACCGCCATCCTCCACCGCGTCCTACGCCTGCTCGGGGCGGAGTCGGAGTGCTACATTCCGCACCGCGTCGAGGAGGGATACGGCCTGGGGCTGGCCCCGGTGGAGCGGATCGCGGCCGGCGGGCCGGGCCTGCTCGTCACCGTCGACTGCGGCACCTCCGACGTCGCGGAGGTCCGCCGGGCGGGCGAGCTCGGGATGGACGTGATCGTGACCGATCACCACGAGCCGCCGGATGTCCTGCCGGAGCCCCTGGCGCTCGTCAATCCGAAGCTGCCCGGTTCGGGCTACCCCGACCGCGACATCACGGGGGCCGGGGTCGCCTTCAAGCTGGCGTGGGCGTTGCTGCAGGGGCTGCCGGAGCCGGCGCGGCGCGCGCAGCCGGTCCAGGATTTCCTGCTCGAGGGGATGGCGCTGGCGGCGCTGGGGACGGTGGCGGACGTGGCGCCCCTGCTCGGCGAGAACCGCGTCTTCGTCGCCTACGGCCTGGGGGCGATGCGGCACTGCCGGAACCCCGGCCTGCGCGCGCTCCTCGCCCGGAGCGGCATCGAAGCGCGCGAGCCGATCGAGACCGGCCACCTGGCCTTCCGGCTCGGGCCTCGCCTCAACGCCGGCGGCCGGCTCGGTTCCGCACGCCCCGCGCTCCAGCTCTTTCTCTGCGAGGATCCCGCCGAGGCGGAGGCGATCGCCGAGTCGCTGGACCGGGCGAACACCGACCGCCAGCGGGTGGAGGCCCGGATCCTGGGGGAGGCCCGGGAGCGGATCGCGGCGGAGCACGACCTGGCGGCCGATCGCGCCCTCGTGCTCGCCGACGCGCGGTGGCATCCCGGCGTCATCGGGATCGTCGCGGCGCGGCTCGTGGAAGAGCATCGCCGGCCGGTCCTGCTCGTCGCGCTGGCAGGCGACCGCGGTCGGGGATCCGGGCGATCCGTGCCGGGATTCCCCCTTCACGAGGCCCTCGCGCGCTGCCGGGAGCACCTCCTCGCGTGCGGGGGCCACGCGATGGCGGCGGGGCTCGAGATCGAGTCCTCCCGTCTCCCCGCCTTTCGCGAGCGGTTCCTGGCCTTGGCGGCCGAGGCCTTTCCCGGCTCCCTCCCCGCTCCCGTCCTGGCCGTGGAGGCCGACGTGGCGATCCGCCAGCTCACCCTGCCGGTCGCGCGGGAGCTGGCGCGGTTGGGGCCTCACGGGGTCGGCAACGCCGCCCCCGTCCTGGCGGCCCGCGGCGTCCGCGTGGCCGGCGAGCCCCGCCGCATGGGCCGGGCCGGCAACCATGTCAGCTTCGTCGTCAACCAGGAGGGCGCGAGCCTGCGCGCCGTCTGGTGGGGCGCGGCCGACGAGCTCCCGAAGCGCCTGGACGCGTCCCGGCGCTGCGACCTGGCCTTCACCCTGGCCACGAACGCCTGGTCGGGATCGGAGACCGTCGAGCTCATGGTGGAGGATCTTCGGCCGGTCTGACGCCTTTTGTTGTCCTTGGGGGGGGGAATCGGTATAATCGGCCCTCCCTTTTTGGGCCGGCCCGCGATTGCCCGGGAGGGTCCCGTCGGGACCCGGCTGACGCGGCCTCAGATCAGGCCTTTTCGAAGCGGATTTCCACATGCCTTACGACTACCGGGGCGCCATCCACGTCCATTCCACCCACTCCGACGGGACCGGGTCCGTCGAGCAGATCATGGAGGCGGCCAACGAGGCCGGTCTCGACTTTGTCGTCCTCTCCGACCACAACACGCTCCGGGCCGCCGCGGAGGGGCAGGAGCGCTGGCACGAGAGCGCGCTCCTCATCGCCGCCGCCGAGATCAGTGGGGAGCGGGCGCCCAACCACTACCTGGCTTTCGGTCTCCCGGCCGACGCCCCCCTGGCCGACCTGCGCGGGAAAGCCCCCCAGGAGGTCATCGACGCGGTCAACCGCCTGGGCGGCTTCGGCGTGATCGCCCACCCCGACCACACCGGCACCGAGCGCTTCGGCATCCCCTCCTACGCCTGGAAGGACTGGTCGGTGAAGGGATACGCCGGCATGGGCGTCTGGGACCTGATGACCGACTGGCAGGAGGTCGTGGAGGACTGGACCGGGGGCCAGGAGGTGTACGACGAGTTCACGCGGCACCTCCGGGGACCGAAGGAGTCGACGCTCAAGCGCTGGGACGAGATGAACGGCAGCAGCCTCGCCGTGATCGGCTTCGGCGAGATCGACAACCACGCCGCCACGCGGACCTACGAGGGGCGGGAGCTGGTCGTCTTCCCCTACGCGGCGGCCTTCAAGACCATCACCAACCACGTCGTCCTCGACAAGCCGCTGCCCAAGGACGCCGCCCAGGCGAAGGCGGCGATCCTCGGGGCGCTCCGGACGGGGCGCTTCTACATCGCCTTCGAGGCCTTCGACGACGCGGCCGACTTCCAGTTCGAGGCGAGCGACGGGGACCAGACCGTCGGGATGGGCGGGGAGCTCCTGCCGACCGAGGACTGCGAGATGTACATCCAGGTCCCGTCGCCCTGTATCGTGAAGTTCCTCTGCGACGGGGAGGTCCTCTGGGAGGAGGAGATGGAGGGGGACCGCCTCGTCGAGATCGAGCAGCCCGGCACCTATCGCATCGAGGCCTACCGGGACGGGATGCTCTGGATCCTGTCCAACCCGATCCGCGTGAAGGCGGAATAGCGGGCCTTTCCTCCGGAGTCGCTTCAATCCCCGATGCGGGGCGACACCGGCCGGCAATCCCGGTACGGACCTTCAGGGTCGGAGCAAACCCGGCCAGTTTCATGTCCTCCCCACAGCCACCCAACGCCGCGAGCGCCGATGCCGCCCGACTGGCCGAGGGCGCCGGCATCAACCTGACGGGGCGGGGGATCGGCCAGGTCACCAGCTTCGCCACCCAGATCCTGCTCGCCCGGTTGCTGGGGCCCGCCGTCTTCGGGCTCTATGCGATCGGGTGGACCCTCCTGCGCATGGGAAGCGTGATCGCCACGCTCGGCCTCGAAAACGGCATCCTCTACTTCGGTTCCCGTTACCGCGTAACGGACGCGGCCCGTTTCAAAGGCACCCTCTGGTGGGCCTTGGGGGGGGCCCTCCTCGCCGGCGCCGTGCTGGCCCTGGCCCTGATCGTGGCGGCTCCCGTCCTGTCGGATCGGGTGTTCGAGGAGACCGGCCTGCGACCGGTCCTGTACTGGTTCGCCCCCGCCATCGTCCTGGCGGCCGGATTGCGGGTGGCGGCCGCGGGGACCCGCGTGTCGCAGCAGATGCAGTACGCCATTTACGCGGAGGAGATGGCTCAGCCGCTGACCAACCTGGCCCTGGTGGTCGTTCTCGTCGGACTGGGGTGGGGACTCCTCGGCGCGTCGGTGGCCGTGGTCGTCTCCTTCGCCCTGGCCCTGGTTCTGGCCGTCCGATATTGGCGCACCCTCTTTCCCGACGTCTTCGCCTCCGGCGTCCGCGGGGCGCCGGTCACCGGCGCCCTCCTGGCTTTCTCGATCCCGACCGTGATGGCGAGCATCTGCCACACGTACATGATCTGGATCGACCGCTTGATCCTCGGGCATGTGGCGACCGCCGCGGAGGTCGGGGTCTACCAGGCGGTTGCGCAGATCGCGAGCCTCTTCGCCATCATCCTGAGCGCGTTCAACAACATGCTCTGTCCCATGATCGCGGACCTGCATCACCGTCAGG
>CAYUME010000109.1:7571-10523 GCA_964445475.1 uncultured Planctomycetia bacterium | reverse complement strand
GCCTTCGGCGTCGTCGCCTGCATGCCCTACGCGGCCGGGATGGAGGGGGCCGCGCCCGGCCCCTGGCACCCGCACAGCGCGGGACCGAGAACCGCCGCGCCGCCGGCGGCGATGAAATGACGACGGGAAAGGCCGTGCGCGCAGCCGCCGCAGGCGCCGATCCGTTCCATGGGCTCCCTCCCTCACTCGATCAATGAAAACCGCGAAGGCACAGCGGACGCGAAAAAGACGACGCATGGGCCCGCGGGCGATCTCCGTGCGCCCGGCGACTCCGGGGTTTGGATCCGTCTTGGACTTTACATCGTATTCGCCGCGCCGGGCCGCTTCTCACACGAAACTTTGTGAGATTTTTTCGGACGCGGCGAATATAGTATGGATATGGCCCCCAACGCCGACATCGACCGGGTGCTGGACGAGGTGGCCGGAGGGAACCGCGAGGCCTTCCGGGCGGTCGTCCGCGCCTTCGGCCTCCCCCTGCGCAGCTACCTCGCCGCCCAGGTCCACCATCTCGACGACGTGGACGACCTCGCGCAGGACATCTTCGTGTCCGCGCTCCGGGATCTCTCCCGTTTCCGCCGGGGCGACGACTTCAGCGCGTGGCTGCGGGGGATCGCCCGCCACAAGCTTCTCGACCATTTCCGGAGCACCGCCCGCCGGCGCGACGCCCTCTCGCGCTTCCGGGGCGAGGTCCTCCGCGTCGTCGAGCCGGAGCTGGAATCGGACGCCGCCGCGGCGCGCGCCGACCGGATCGAGGCGCTGCTCCGCTGCATCGGCCGGCTGCCCGACCGCCTCCGGCAGGTCGTCCGCGCCGGGCTCGACGGGGAAAAGCCGGCGGCCCTGGCCGCCTCGCTCGAGACCACCGTCCACGCCGTCTACACGCTCCATTACCGGGCGAACCGGATGCTGCGGGAGTGCGTGGCGAAGCAGGGATCCTGATCCCGCTCGAAACGGAAAAGACAACATGCAAAACGGCATGGACCAGGACCTCCGGGACCTGCTGATCGCCTTCACGGGCGGGGACGTCGACGACGCCCGCCGCGAGGAGCTCCTCGCCCGCCTCGAGGCCGACGCGGACCTGCGCCGTGCGCTGGCGGCGGAGCTGGGGACGCTCGGCCGGATCCGCGCCGTGCAGTCGCCGGAGCCCCGCTGGCTGGCGCTCGAGGACGCGATGGGAAGCGGAACGGGTACGCACCCCGGCGCGGGCGACTTCGAGCGGCGCGTCCTGGAACAGGCCGGGTCCGAGCTCCGACGCCGTGCGTGGCGCCGCGGCCTGGCCGCAGCCGCCGCGGCCGCCGTGCTCGTCGCCGGCCTCTCCACGGCCTGGCTCCGCCTGCGCCGCACGGAATACGGGACGACGCCTGCCGGCCCCGCAGCGCCGTCCCCCGCCCTCGCCGTCGTGATCGAGGGCGCCGGCGCGGCCGGGGCGGAGGGCGGCATCGCGTCCCTTCGGGCGGGCGACACGGTGCGCGCGGGCCCCCTCCGCTTCCGTGACGGCCGCCTCGCCCTGGCGCTCCTCAACGGCGTGACGCTCTCGATCGAGGGACCGGCCGACCTCGACCTGCTCTCGCTGGAGCGGGTCTTCTGCCGGCAGGGCCGGCTCCGCGTCCAGTCGCCAAAGGGGACGGAGGGGTTCACCGTCATGGCCCCGGATTGCGCCGTCGTCGACCTCGGGACGGCGTTCGGCCTGAGCGTCGGCCCCGGCCGGCCGGCGGAGGTGCTGGTCTTCGAAGGACAGGCGGAGGTCTCGCTCCTCGGGACGGACGGCTCGACCCGCGAATGCGCGCGCCTGGAGCGCAACGAGTCGGTTTCGGTCGACGCCGCGGCCGGCCGGCTCCGCTCGGCGGACGCCCGGCCCGAGGCCTTCCCCCGCGCGCTCGACCCGCGCGCCGCCCCGCTCCGCCTGGACGCCGGCTACCCGGACGCCGTGCGCGCGGCGCGGCCGTGGGGATACTGGCGGTTCGAGACGGCGGCCGACGACGCCGTCCCGAACGAGGTCGCCGGCGGCCCGGCGCTCCGGGGGGTCGGCCCCCTGCGCCTGACCGCGGCCCCTCCCGCGCAGCGGGCGATCGCCTTCACGGCGGAGGCCGGCGACCCGTACCTGGTCCTCGACGGCACCTGGACGCCCGACCGGACGCGGGGATACGCGGTGGAGTGCTGGGTCCTCTCCGAGGCCTACAACCGGTCGACGCTCGTGAGCCTCAGCCCGCCGCCCGACGGCAAGCCGGAAGGGCACAGCCTGCTGCTGGAACTGACGGCGCGCAGCCGCGACGTCTTCCACCGGCCGGGGGCGGTCCGCTTCCTGCACCGCTGGCCGCCGGGCGCGGGCGGGGGGATGAACGTCTTCTCGCGCGACATCTACCGGCCGAGCGCCTGGCTGCACCTCGTGGCGCAGCGGCGGCCGGACCGGATGGAGCTTTACGTCGACGGGGCGCTCGCAGGGTCGGCGGCGATCGACGCGTCGGACGGCATCGCGCCGTGCCGGCTCTTCGTGGGCCGGTGCGTCCAGCATCCGAGGCCGGAGCTGGGCCAGGTGCGCCCCTTCTACGGCCAGCTGGACGAGCTGGCCCTCTACGACCGGCCGCTCGCGGAGGCGGAGATCCGCCGGCACGCGGGGATGCGGGGGCGCTGACCCGGATGCCGTCATCTCCGGGCGGCACGGGCCTCGCCCCGCCGAATCCTCAACGCCCTCCCAGGAGGAGACGGCGGGCGTGCCGCCCCTCGACTAGACGCGGGGCCTACTCGTCCGTTGTTGCCGTCGTCGACAGCCCCACGTTGTCGAGATAGAAGACCGTCGCGGCGTTCGCGGTGCTGCTGAAACCGAGCCACTGGAGCGACGTCCAGTCCGGGCTGCCGTTCGGGAGCTTCTCGAGCGCCTTCGCGGGCTGCCCGGGCACCGTCACCGACAGGTCCCACGTCCCCGTCGACTGCGGCCCCACCCCGGCCTTCACGACA
>CAYUME010000109.1:0-7471 GCA_964445475.1 uncultured Planctomycetia bacterium | reverse complement strand
CACCGACAGGTCCCACGTCCCCGTCGACTGCGGCCCCACCCCGGCCTTCACGACACACCGGATCCACGGCCCGGCCGGCAGGTCCAGCGGCGGCCGGTTGCGGACATGGAGCTTCCCGTCGCGGACCGCGAACGTCGGCCCCACGCGGTACGGGTTGCGGTCGTCGCGCCATTCGTGGAACATGTCGACCCCCGCCTCGAACCGGAGGTCGAAGGCGAAGGTCGTCACGCCTTCGACGTGCCTCGGCTTGTAATAGAAGTGCGGGTTGAAGGCGAACTGGAGATTGGGGGCGTCCTGGATCCTGAGGCTGCGCGTCCCGCCGGCGGCATCCCGGTCGGTCACGGCGATCGCGTCGCCTTTTCCCTCGACGTGGCACTGAGGGCCCGAGGGCTTCGCGCCGACCGCGGTCGCCTCGAAGTCGTCCGTGAACGCCACGGGGGGCGGCGTCGGGGCGGGCGGGGCCCACTCCAGCGCGGGGTACGTCCCCTCCGCCGCCTTCGCGACCCACGCCGCGTCGCCGTAGACGCCGGCTTTCGCATAGTCGAACGGCTGGAAGCCGATCTTTTCCGCGGGCGAGCCGGGCTGGAGGCGGAAGTCGAAGGCCTTCGGGTTCCCGAAGAGCGGGTCGGCGACGAGCGACCCGGCGTCCTGCCCCTTCTTCTGCCAGTCCGCGAGGCTCTTGCCCGCGAAGTCGATGGGCTTCCCCGCGCCGTTCCAGTAGAGGTTGTTTTTCATCGCGAACTGGTCGTCACCCCAGTTCCCGCTCAGCAGCGTCGCCTTCGGGGCGTCCTCCCAGTAGACGATGTTGCGCTCGAAGGTGAACGACAGGTGCGGCTCGACGCGGGAGCGCTGGACCTGCCCCTCGAGGCTGAAGGCGAGGATGTTGTTGCGGATCACGTTCTCCCGGCCGTAGTGCTGGTGGAAGCATCCGGTCTTCACGTTGTAGACGAGGTTGTTCTCCATCGTGATCCGGCTGCTCCCCTCGTCGGTGTAGAGCCCCCAGCCTCCGTAGCTGTAGGCGTAGACGTCGTGGATGCGGTTGTTCGAGACGGTCGTCCCCTCGGAAGGCCCGAGGGTGTAGACGCCGCCCATGTCGCTCATCACGCCCCATCCGAGGTGGTGGATGTGGTTGAAGTCGATCGCGTTCCGCTTGCAGACGCTCGGGGCGTAGCCCCAGCGCCAGCCGACGGAGATCCCGGTGTAGAAGAAGTCGGCGATCTCGTTGTGCGTGACCGCGTTGTCGGGGCTGTGGCCGATCCAGACGGCGCAGCAGCAGGGGAAGATCCGGCCGCCGTGGCGGAGGATGCAGTTGTCGACGATGACGTGGTGGGTGAGGTCGGCGGGCTTCGGGTTGTCGTTCGCCCAGCCCTCGCCGATCTTGACGCCGCCGGCGCCGAGGTCGTGAAAGAGGCACCGCACGACGCGGCAGTCGCTGCAGGCGCGGCGGAACCAGACGCCGTACGTCCCGACGTGGCCGATCTCGCAGTCCTCGAGGGAAACGCTCTTCGCGCCGTCGGCCGTGACGACGCCCGGGATGGAGACCGCCGCCTGGGCGTCGGCGTAGCCCGTGGGCGGGAGGCGGTACGCGGCGTGGCGGAAGGCGAGCCCCTTGAAGGCGACGTGCTCGACGAGCTGCCCCGTCGCGGCGTCGCCCTTGATTTCGACGAACGTCGGCAGGACCGGCGCGACGACGCGGGCCTTCGTCAGGTCCTCGCCAGGGAGCGGGTTGACCGAGAGCGTCCCGTCGCGGTCGAGGAACCACTCGCCGGGCGCGTCGAGGGCGGCCTTGACGTTCTCGATGTGGTATCGCTGGCTCGGCTCCCACTGCCCGAAGGCCCACGGCGCGGGGCTCCCGGCGACGAGCGTCCGCGTCTTCGGGTCGACCGCGGCGACGCGGTGGATCGAGAGGGCCCACGCGTGGTAGGCGGCGACGACCGCGTCGGCGAGCTGCTCCTTCGTGAGCGCGTAGAGCGGCTCGAGGTCCTTCCCGCGCCCGCGGAAGGCGCGGCTGCCGAGGTCCGCGTCCTTGCCGGTCGCGGGGTCGATCCCGCGGTCGACCCGGCCGAGCATGTGGTAATAGAACTTGTTCGGCGTGCGGGCGCGGGTCGCGCGCCGGCCGTCGACGTAGAGCTGTTCGAAGTAAAGCGTGCCCTCCTTCACCTCGGGGACCTGGGCGGTCCAGACGCCGCCGGGGCCGGGCTTGAAGCCGGCGATGACGCGGCCGCCGGAGAAGACGGGCCGCGCGCCGGGGGCGGCCTCGTAGGAGACGGCGGCCGCTTCGGTCCCGCCGTCCTGCGGCTCGAGGACGAGCGTCTGCGCCATCGCGTAGTCACCGGCGGCGACGAGAACCCGGACGGGCCCGGCGAGGGGGCCGGCGGCCTTGAGGGCGCGGACGGCGTCGCGGGCGCCGGTCAGCGTCGCCTTGGGGCCGTCCGTCTTCCCCGCGTTCGGGCGCTCGAGCGTCCCGGACCACGCGTCGTTGCCGTCGGGGGCGACGTACCGGGTGGCGGCGGCAGCGGGGTAGACGGAGGCGAAGAGGACGCCGAGACAGGCCAGGAAACGCATGGGGGATCCCCCAGGGTGACGCGTCTTCTCTCTATGTTACCCAATGTCCCCAGAAGCCATATCCCATACTCCAGTGTCCTGAATTGATCAACAGCAGCCACATCTGGGCGGTCCAAAAGAGACCGGAGGACCGACTCGTCAAAATCAGCTTACGCCGCCACAATTCCATCATCAGGAGAAGTCCCATCACGATTCCCGTAACGATTCCCGTAACGACGGTCATCAGGAAGGCAAGGCTGGCTGTTCCGGACTCCCATGCAGGATCCCAAACCAGATAGGCCTGCAGGCCATCTCATCGAAGCGTCCCTTGACCTGCCTGTCGATCAGGATTCGCTCAGGGTGTCCCCAGCCGCCACAGCGCGCCGAGGGGCAGGGCGTACAGCCCCGGCCCGAACGGGAGCGCCTCGGCTCCCGTGTAGAGCACGATGCCGCGGTGGAAGCGCTTCCCAGCCACCTCTCGCAGGGCCTCCAGCCCCCGGAAGTCGGACGCCCCGACCGTGGCCGCGGCCTTGACCTCGATTCCGACAACGCGGCCATCGGGGTGCTCCGCAACGAGGTCCACCTCCCGCCCCGTCGACGTCCGGAAGTGGAACAGGGCGGGGCGCGACCGGCTCCACGCCGACTGCTTCACGAGCTCCATCGCGATGAAGTTCTCGAGGAGCGGCCCGGCGGCCCCGGGATCGAGCGCTAGGCGCTCCTCGCCCGCCCCGGTCAGGTACGCCAGAAGCCCGGTATCCGTCAGGATCAGCTTCGGTGCCTTGGCTAGACGGACCGACGCGTTGGCGGACCACGCGGGCAGCAGGCGGACGAGGAAGGTCGCCTCGAGGAGAGCCAGGTATCGCTTGAGGGTGGACAGGGGCACCGTCAGGGTCCGCGACAGGTCGGCGGCATTGAGCGTCCCCGTGGCCCGCCCGGCGAGGAGCGCAAGCAGCCGCGGCATGTCGGCCAGCCCCTCGATGCGCGCCAGGTCCCGCACGTCCCGCTGAAGGATCGTCGTCAGGTACGACCCGAGCCATTCGCCCCGCCGGTCCGCGGGGCGGTCGTGCGCCTCGGGAAACCCCCCTCGCAGGGCGCGGGCGATCAGGTCGGAGCGCGTCTCGGCCTTCGCGGCCATGGCCGGAAGCGCGCGGGCGAACATCGCGTCGAGGAAGCCCTCGACAGCGCCCTCGATCTCGCCCTGCGAGAAGGGCCAGAGCGTCAGGACCTGCATCCGGCCGGCGAGGGATTCGGACAGCTTCGGGAGGAGAAGCACCTGCGCCGAGCCGGTCAGCAGGAACCGCCCGGGCCGCCGGTCGCGGTCGACGGAGGCCTTGATGGAGAGAAAGAGGGGGAGTGCCCGCTGGACCTCGTCCAGGACGACCGGCCCTTCGAGCGCGGCGACAAACCCGGCAGGATCGGCCTGTGCCGAGGCGAGAACCGCGGCATCATCGAAGGTCAGGTAGCGCCACGATCGGCTCTTCCCGGAGACCCACCGGGCGAGGGTGGTCTTGCCGGTCTGCCGGGCGCCGTGCAGCAGCACGACGGGAGTGTCCCCCAGCGCCGCCAGAAGGCTCGGCTCGAGATGGCGCCTAATCATGGATATATAATAACCATCTGGTGGTCATATTTCAACCACGACAAGCAGGGGCTGTCCGAGACCGGCGATCCCCACGCACGTCACGTTGTCAACGATGGACAAGGGCTGACCCCGGCGCCCCGGGCTCATATAATACCCCCCGGCAGCCGCCGTCCAGCAGATCTCCCGGCACCGGATCCTCCAGGAGCCCTCATGCGAACATTCCGGACCGCCGCCCTGCTCTGCGCCGCGCTGGCCGTCGCGGCGCCCCGGCCCGCCGCCTCGGCGCCGGCCGCCCCCGCCCCGAAGTCGCCCGTCGGCTTCGTGAAGGGCTACACCTGGGGCTGGGTGGGGAGCCGCGGGTCGTGGACGGGCGACGGGCCCGCCGAGTCGATGAAGCGCCTCGCCGAAACCGGCACCACCTGGATCGCGCTCGCCTTCCTCGGCCACATGAAGACCAAGAGCACGCCGGAAGTGACGTGGGGCGAGGCGAACCCCCGGATGGTCACCGACGACGAGATCCGCCGGGCGATCCGGCTCGCCCGCTCCCTCCAGCTGAAGGTCATCCTCAAGCCGACGCTCGACCCGCTCGACGGGACGTGGCGCGGACGGATCGAGTTCAAGACGTCCGACGGCAAGGACGACCTCGACGCGTGGCAGAAGTGGTTCGCGTCCTACGCGGCCTTCCAGGCGCACTACGCGGCGGTCGCCCAGTCCGAGAAGGTCGAGATGCTCTGCATCGGCTGCGAGATGGTCTCGACGGAGCGGTTCGAGAAGGAGTGGCGCGCCGTTGCCGCGGCGGTCCGGAAGGCCTACCGGGGCCCGCTCACCTACAACACGAACCACGGCAGCGAGGAAAACGTCGCGTGGTGGGACGCCGTGGACGTCATCGGGATCAGCGCCTACTACCCCGTCAGCACCAGGGAAGACACGTCGCTCGCGAAGATGACGGCGTCGTGGGAGGCGGTGCGGGAGCGCCTCCGGAAGGTCGCTGCGCGGGCGGGCCGGCCGGTTCTCTTCATCGAGATCGGCGTGCGGAGCGCGAAGACGTGCTCGGCGATGCCGTGGGACTGGAGCCACCCCGAATTGCCGGTCGACCTGGAGGAGCAGTCGCGGTTCTACGCGTCGGCGCTGGCGACGTTCTGGAACGAGCCGTGGTTCTGCGGCTTCGCGTGGTGGGACTGGCCGGCGCGGCTCCACCCGAAGGAGAAGGCGGGGACGGACAAGGGGTTCTGCTGCTACGGCAAGCCGGCGGAGCAGGTGCTGCGGACGTGGTACGCCAAGCCGCGGCCGTGACGCGCGCTCACCGCGCCTTCCCCGGATGCAGCCGGGCCAGCGCGTTCTCGACGTCGCGCCGCGAGCCGACGTGCTTCGCGTCGAAGGGGCCCTCGGGGGCCTTCCAGATCTGCAGGTTGTAGCGCCCCGGCTCGCCGCAGACGATCACGAGGTCGCCCGTCGGCACGTCCACCACCAGCGGGATCTCCCGCCACGGCCCGCCGAGCCGGAGGCGGCGGTCGCCGGACGACCACGCGACGTGAAAAGAGTCCGCCCCGTCGGCGACCATCGACCGCGCGCCGCCCTTCCACGCCCCCAGGTCCTTCACCTTCCGGGGCGCGTCCGACGGGCCGCCCGTCGAGACGATCACGACCACCGCCACGGCCAGGGCGGCGACGACCGTCGCCAGGACCACGAACCGGAGCCGCTGGCTGTCCATGGGCGTCCCATCCTACGTGTCCTCACGCCGGCCGCAGCTTCAGGTAGGCCTCCATCCCGTTGAACAGCAGCTGGATGGCGACGGCGGTGAGGATCATGCCCATCAGCTTCTGGACGGCCGTCGCGCCGCGGTCGCCGAGGACCCGGACCAGCCAGCCGCCCACGAACAGCGCCGTAACGATCACCGCCCAGACGATCCCGAGGGCGATCGTCCAGTCCAGGAGGCGGTCCGGCTTGCTCGAGGCCAGGAGCAGGACCACCGCCATCGCCGAGGGGCCGGCGAGAAAGGGGGTGGCGAGGGGGACGACGAACGGCTCGCCCTCCGGCCCCGCCCCGAAGATGCCGTCCTTGGGCGTGAAGATCAGCCGGACGGCGATCAGGAAAAGGACGACCCCGCCGGCCACGGTCAGGACCGGCTCGCGGATCCCGAGGACGCCCAGCAGGTACCGCCCGCCGTAGAGGAAGGCGAGCAGGATGCCCAGCGCGATCAGGGACTCGCGCAGCACGACCAGGGGACGTCGCGCGGGGGGGACGTCCTTGAGCAGGACCACGGCGTTCACCGCGTTCCCCACCGGATCCATCACCAGCAGCAGCATCACGACCGCGGACAATATGGTCATCGGCACCGCCTGAAACGGGAAACCGCGCAGGAACGCAGACGGACGCAGAGGACAGACGGCAATCCGCGTCCATCCGCGTTCCGCTGCGGTTCCTCTTCTTTCCGCTCCGCGTCCGCCGCGCCGCCGGGATTTGTCAGAAATGCCGCCGCAGCAGCTCCAGGCTCTTCGGCACGCCCGTCTCCGGCGCCTCCTTCCCCTCGAACTCGAGGGAGAGATAGCCGCGGTAGCCCGCCTCGCGCAGGATCGCCGCCACGCGCGCGTAGTCGATCTCCAGCGTATACCACTCCCCGCCGCCGAAGTAGGTCTTCGCATGGACGAGCGCGGCCATCGGCGCGACCTGCGCGTATTGCTCGTATTGCGCGTCCAGGAAGTTCCCCGTGTCCAGCGTCGCGCGCAGCCACGGCGAGTCGACCGCCTTCACGATCCTCAGCACGCCTTCGGCGGTGCGGGCGAGGCCCCAGTGGTTCTCGAGCCCGAGGACGACCCCGCACGCCTCCGCCCGCGGGAGGCAGGCGGCGATCGCGTCGATCACCCAACGGCAGCCCTCCTCCTCCGTGCACCCCTCCCGGACCGGCTCGATCCCCTTGGCCGCCATCAAGGCGTCGAACGACGCGCTCGTCCCCCACCGCCCCGTGTTGATCCGCAGCGTCGGGATGCCCATCGCGTAGGCCATCTCGATGCACCGCACGGTGTGGTCGACGTTCTTCTTCCGCTCGGCGGCGTCCGGAGAGAGGAACCCCTGGTGGGTGGCGAAGCCGACGAGGTCGAGGCCGTTGACGAAGGCGCGGCGCTTGATGCGCTGGAGCGCGGCGGGGGTCTCGTCGGTCATCTGGCGGTGCAGGACCTCGACGCCGTCGAAGCCCATCGCGGCGGCGCGGTCGATGCAGGCCTCGACGTCGACCTTCGGCCCGCGGAAGTGCCAGAAGGAGTAGGTGGAGACGGCGATGCGGAGGCGTCGGCCTGCGGGGGGGGCCCCGCTGCTCGGCTGTGCGGCCGCGCCCCCGCAGCCGAGCAGCGG
>CAYUME010000108.1:0-10545 GCA_964445475.1 uncultured Planctomycetia bacterium | reverse complement strand
CCGAAGAGGTCTCCGATGAAATGGTATCGAAGGGGATCGAGAAGGTCCTGGAACTCGCTTCGAAGAAAGAAAGAAGGGCCGGAGCCCGCGAGGAGGAAGCCCCTGTAAGCGAAAGGAAGCTTAAGGTCTCGACCATACTGACGTTTTTCATAATAGGGATATTCTTCATATTGCTGATCCTCATGGGGCTGAAGTTCGGAGGCAAATATATCGCCGGTAAGATCGAAATGGGGACGGACGATGTGGCCGATTCGGATAGGATGAGCGTTCCCAGGCAGAGTACGGTAAGGGAAAAGCCTCTTTTGCCCCGTCCCGATGCGGCACAGGCCTTGCCTCCGTCCAAGGCGCAGGGGGGTGCCGGCAGGTCTGAGCCCGATACCGCAGAGGACCTCGCAAGGGTTGAAAAATCTCAAGCCGGTGTTTCGGATAAGCAAAGGCAGACCAGACAAGGGCAACAGAAAACCCCGATCGATATAGACGAAGGGATCAAGGTAACGTCAAAGGATAGCGGGTCCGCCCTGGATCGGGCAAGGCGGGAAAAGACGGGGCAGGCGTCCGGCATCCGGAACGGCGTCTCCCGCCCGGTCCGCCGGCTCGGGATCGACTTGACGACCTCCGGGATGACGTCGCCGCCGCGGGTCACGACGACCGCGTCCCCGATGCGCACGTCCTTCCGCTCGATCTCCTCCTGGTTGTGCAGCGTCGCGCTCGAGACGGTGACGCCGCCGACCTCGACGGGGTCGAGGACGGCCACCGGGGTAAGGGCGCCGGTGCGGCCGACCTGGACGACGATGTCCCGGACGAGGGTCACCTGCTCGCGCGGCGGGAACTTGAAGGCGACCGCCCACCGCGGGTGGCGCGCCGTGCTCCCGAGCTCCTCGCGCAGGGCCAGGTCGTTCACCTTGACCACGATCCCGTCGACCTCGTACGGCAGCGCGTCGCGCCCTTCCGTCATGCGGCGGTACGCGGCGAGGACCGGCTCGAGCCCGGCGCAGACGACGAGCGGCTTGACGACGCGCAGCCCCAGGGCCGCCAGGGCCTCGAGCGCCTCCGTGTGGGTCCGGAAGGAGCGGCCGCGCACCCGCCCGAGACCGTGCGCCTGGACGACCAGCGGCCGGCCCGCGGTGACGCGCGGGTCGAGCTGGCGGAGCGATCCCGCCGCCGCGTTGCGCGGGTTGGCGAACAGCTCCTCCCCCGCCTCGAGAAGGCGGCGGTTCAGGGCCGCGAACCGCCCGCGCTCCATGTAGACCTCGCCGCGGACCTCGAGCAGCTCCGGCGGCTCCCCCGGGCCGCGGAGCCGGAGCGGCACGCTCCGGATCGTCCGGATGTTCTCCGTCACCCGCTCCCCGATCCGCCCGTCCCCGCGCGTGGAGGCGACGGCCAGCGACCCGCGCGCGTAGACGAGCTCCACCGTCGCGCCGTCGATCTTCGGCTCCGCGACGACCTCGACCGCGTCCGCATCCGCCCGGCCCAGCTGGCCGGCGATCCGCCCCGCCCATTCCCGCAGCCCGGCCTCGTCGTGGACCTTGTCCAGGCTGGCGAGCGGCAGGGCGTGCTCGACCTTCTCGAAGGCGCCCAGCGGTGCGCCGCCGACGCGCTGCGTGGGGGACTCCGGCGTGACGAGCCCGGGGAATCCCCGTTCGAGCGTCTCCAGCTCCCGCAGGAGGGCGTCGTACTGGGCGTCGGAGATCTCCGGGCTGTCGAGGACGTAGTAGCGGTGGTCGTGGTGGGCGATCCGCTCGCGCAGCTCGCCCGCCCGCCGCTCCGCCTGCGTCCGGTCGGCGTCGGGTTTCGTCATGGCAGGGACGGAAGGGGGAAGGCGAACGGAGCCGCCGCCCGGCGCGTCCGGCCGGAACGGCCCCCGGTCAGGACGCCGTGGGACGCGCCGCGGCCAGCCGCTTCTTCCGGGCCTTCGCGCGCTTCCGCTGCTGGATATGGAGCTTGGAGACCCGATTTCGCTTCTTCATCGCAGCCGCTCCTGATCAGGAATCCGGAAAGCAATCGTGCGACAGGCGCCCGGGCGGACGCCGGCTACTGGAGGCGCCGGATCCGCTGCGTCCCCGGCGGGGACCCGGGCCGGGTCCCCGGCCGCGTCCCGGGCCGGGTGAAGACCCCGGTCAGGCCGCTGCTGACGCGCGGGATGCGGCTCGTCGACGAGCCGGTCGGCCGCCCCCCCGGCGGCGGGAGGAAGGGGAGAACCCGTTCCTGCAGCCGCTGGACCGGCGAGGGCTTCGGCCCGCCGCGCTTGAACTGCAGCGAGCGGAACCCGTCGATCTGCGCCTCGATGTCCGCCACCATCTCCTTCGGGCTCTGGTAGCGGATGTCCTTCTCCTTGGCCATCATCTTCTCGATGAAGTAGTGCATGTGGCGGGAGAGGCGCTGCTTGACCCGCGGGGAGTAGAGCTCGGCGAGGACCTGCTTGGCCATCACGTCGAGGCTGTCCGTCCCCTTGAAGGGGACCTCCCCCAGGACCATGTGGTAGAGGGTGGCCCCGAGGGCGTAGATGTCGCTCCGGATGTCCACGTCAAGCTGGCCCCGGGCCTGCTCGGGGGACATGTACTCGGGCGTGCCGCACGTCACGTCCGCCTCCGTCCGGGCGGAGAGCGCGCCGGCGATCGGCTGCGCGAAGCCGAGGTCGAGGAGCTTCACCGCCCCGTCCCGCGTGATCATGATGTTCGCGGGCTTCACGTCGCGGTGGACGATGCCCTGCGACTCGAGGTAGGCGAGGGCGCGCGCCGCCTGGAGGATGACCTCCAGCGCGAGATCCTCGTCGAAGAAGGCCTTCGCCTGCGTGGCGTCCTCCTCGCCCACCGCCGCCTCGGCCGACTTCACGATCGGCCGCGTCGCGTTCACCCGCACCTGCAGCTTGTCGAGGACGTCCAGGACGCTCAGGCCGTCGATCAGCTCCATCGCCACGTAATAGAGCCCGTTGTGCTGCCCGGACTGGTACCCCTTGACCAGGTTGGGGTGGTCGTACAGGGTGAGGAGCTGGGCCTCGCGGACGAAACGGTCGCGCGAGACGGGGTTCCGGGCCTGGGTGGGCAGGAGGATCTTGAGGGCGATGGGCCGGCCGTCCGCCACCGCCTCGGAGCGGAAGACGGTCGCCATGCCGCCCACGCCGAGCTTGCCGAGGATGCGGTAGACGGGGATGGGCTCGGCGGGGTTCGGACGGGGGGCGGGGGGCCCCGGGGGCACCCGCGGGACGGGCCCGGTCGCGTGCGCCGCCCCGGACGGCGCCGGGGCGGGAGGCGCGTCGTCCGCGCCGGCGGCCGCCATCGCCTCCCGGACCTCGTCGCGCAGCACCGACACGCGGGCCGGCTTCAGCAACCCCTGCTCGATGCAGAGGATCTCCGCGGAAAGGGCGAGCCCCTGACTCGCGACCTCTTCGAGACGCCGGGCGATCCCGCGGGCCACCGAGTCGTCCAGCCATCGGTACTTGACCGCGAGGTGCAGGAACAACTGGTCTTCGGGCGTGGGCATGGCGGATCGATTGTAGTTTCCCCCCCCGGCCGTGTCAATGACGGGGGGCGCCCGTTTCTGTTGACTCTCCGCCACCCATGCAGGAAAATGCGGCATCGCGCGGCCGCGACAGGAAGCCGCCCCGCCACGGGAGGAGCCGGGCATGAGCGCCCTCGTCCCCATGGAGCTGTCCAAGCTGGTGATCTCCGAGGTCCGCGAGGAGCAGGTCATCGTCCTCAAGGAGATCCGCGGCGAGCGCAGCTTCCCCATCGTCATCGGCCTGCACGAGGCCGCCGCGATCGACCGCGGCCTCCGCGGCTACAAGGCCCACCGCCCCCTCACCCACGACCTCGTCCGCAACGTCATCGACAGCATGGACGCCGTGCTCAAGTCGGTCGTCATCAACGACCTCAAGGACAGCACCTTCTACGCCAAGCTCGTCCTGCAGCGGAACGGGAGCGAGATCCGCATCGATTCCCGGCCGAGCGACGCCATCGCCCTCGCCACCCAGATGAAAGTGCCCATCTTTGTCGACGAATCGGTCCTCAAGGAGGTCGGGGCGACGGAGGGATAGGCCGTCCCGCGTGACGCCGCGCCCCCTCCCCCCAGGACGGGCCCGGCGCGAAAGGCCCCCAGAACCGGGAGATCACCCATGAGCGGATCCCGAGCACCCGCGCGCCTTCTCGCGGCGGCGGCCCTTCTCGCCGTCCCGGTTGCCGGCGCGGAGGAGCCGACGCGGTCCGTCTCCCCCCCGGACTACACCAGCGGTTTCGCCATCGGCCCCTCCGCCCGGGTCCTGTTCCTGACGCTGGACGGCTCCGCGTACGCCGACCGCGACGCCACCTTCGGGACGGATCTCGATCTCGTCTCCGACCTGGGGATGGACAACACCGCGACCGCCGTGGAGCTGGGCGTCGTGGCCGGCTGGTGGGATGCCTGGTCGCCGACCCTGAACTTCCGCTACGGATTCGAGGTCAAGGGGATGTGGGGGGGATTCACGGACCGGGAGACGCTCGCCGCGACGACGGTGTACAACGGCAGGACCCTCCCGGCCGGGACCTCGGTCCGCTCCCATTTCGACTTCGACCTGACCCAGATCCACGGCTCCGCGGGCTGGCGCTTCGGCTCGGAAGACCGCTGGACCGCCGACGTGAAGCTCTTCCTGGGCGTCTCCGTCCTGGGCGCCTCCCTGGAACTGGATCCGTCCGGCGGGACGTCCGAGGAGGAGGGGCTCCGCCTCGTCCCGTTCGGGGGGGGGATCCAGGCCAGCTTCTCCCCCTGCCGCTGGTTCGACATCGGGGGCTCGGCCGCCTATTACGGGACGCACATCCGTTTCGACTCCTGGGACTACGACGAGTACACGGAGACCAGCGAACTGGTCGACCTCTCCCTCCACGTCAGCTTCCGGCCGATCCAGCACGCGGCAGTCGAAGTCGGGTACCGGTACCTGGACGCCTCCCTCTTCATGGAGTGGATCGACCAGGACTATTCGTACACGCTCAAGCGCCGGTTGAGCGAATACGACTGGACGCTGCAGGGGTGGTACGTCGGGGCGACGATCATCTTCTGATGCGCCACCTCCATGAGGCCCGAGACCTCCGATGGGTTGGCTGCTCGTACCGCTTGCCGCAAGCGTCACCGGCCTCGGATTCTGGCTCGGGCGGCGGTACGGCGCCGCCATCCGCCATGAAGGCATCGGGCGTCCCTATCCTTTCTGGCAGAGCGCCCTCGCGTTCCTGGGCGACGGCCTGGTGATCGTCGGCCTGATCGGGCTCGTCATCGCCATGATGTTCTTCTTCTAGACGACAGCTCCGCGCCCGGTCTGGACGTGACCTGCCATGGACCGGCACCGACAGCGCCGTTGAGGCGCAACGCGGCATGAAACAAAAGGCCCGCACCTTGCGATGCGGGCCCTTTCGTGTCGGCTCGTCGACTCGCCCGGAACTATCCCTTGGCCTTCTGCGCCTTCCGGTAGGCGGCCCAGCGCTTCCTCTGGGCGGCAACGATCCGGGCGCGCGCGGAGGCGCTCATCTTGCGCCCGCGATTCGCCTTCGCCGGCCGGCCCGGCTTGCGCCCCCGCTTCTTCCCGGCCGTGCGCCCGCGCGTCGCCCCGCCCTCCAGCTTCTCGATCCTGGCCGTCAGCTTGGCGGCCTTGCGCACGAGCTTTGCCGCGGCCTTGAGCAGGGCGTCCCGCTTCTTCGCCAGCGGGGCGGCCTTCTCCGCGCCCAGCTTGGCGGCGAGAGCCGCCCGGAGCTGCTTGGCCGTCATGCCCTGGAGCAGACGCATGTGCCGTGCCATGGAATTCCCCTTATAAGTTGCCCCGAATATACAAATAACCCGATTGGATGTCTATCCTGGGCGTCTTGCTGTCAGTACGCCTGAGAACCATCTTGAGAACGCCTCTATCGCAAAATGGCGTGGCGGTGGGCGCCCCGGGGATGTATACTCCCGGCCTTGTCACACGAGGGTGATGCCCCATGAATTTCAAGCCCCCGAAAGGGTGGTCACACGAATCGGACGCGCTCTTCATCAACGCCGCCGGCGTCCGGATCGAGCGCCGGGTGTATCGCGAAAAGGAGGGCTGGTTCCTGATCCCGGCCGAGCTCGCCCAGGACGTGCTCTACTTCGACCCCACGCCGGAAGGCCGCGACCAGGCCTTCGCGGCCTTCGCCGAGGGGGTGCTGGCAAAGACGAGCAAGAAGAAGGCCCTTCCCGCCAAATCTACGGCCAAGCCGAAGCGGGGGCGCAAGCCGAAGGAAGCACCCGAGGAGGATTCAGAGAAAGAGTCGGACGAGGATCCGGAAGAGACGACGGACGCCAAGGATTCCAATGAAGGCGACGGGGAAGAGGACAAGAATTCGTAGACCTCCGACAGGCTCATTCGCCTGACTCCTCGCCCGGGTTCCCGTCGCGGTCCCCGGCTGGCCCGTCAAGCACCCCACTCCCCAGCCTGAACCCCACCCGGGGTGTCTCGTTTCGTAGGGCCTGAGAGCATCCCGCCTGGATCGTCCATCCTGTGACGCGTCAAATGGTCTTTCCGGGCACCCAGGACACCGCCCTGCCTTTTGTGTTGCAAAGACGGCGCTGCCCGTGGTCGCGTTTGACTCCAGGCCCCACCCGGCGTAAACTCCCCCTGCGCAACACCATCAGCGGGGAGTCGCGCCCGGAGGGGTGCCTGAGCCCGGTTGAAAGGGCCGGTTTTGAAAACCGACCCTGCACCTCCTCAACCCTCGTAATTTTCTGACCTTGCGCTTATTCTCCCCCGATTGGTATCCCCGCAGGCATCCTAACGACCTTCCATTCGTTGTCAACCGCCCCCGATTCATGATCCATTGGCCGCCGGCCTGATCGCCTTCGCGATCGCCTCCACAGCCTTCCGTCCAGAGTCCGGCGCATGGTGGGCGTATCGCGCCGTCGTCGTGGGGCTGCTGTGTCCCAGAATCCTCCCGATCTCGAAAAGCGGGATTCCAGCCTGGGCCATCAGGGATCCGGCCGTGTGTCGGAGGACGTGCCACCCCACCTTGCTCCGCTTTCCCTCGTCTATACCGCGGCAGCCCTTCGCAATCCGTGAAAGCCTGTATTGGAGGGCATGCTTTGTCCACGGAAGGCCCTTCTCGTTTATAAAGACGAGGCCCTCGGAATCCAGCACGTTCCCCGGCCGGCGCGCGCGGAGGATTGCCAACTCGTCGGCCAGATCGTCGGTCAACGGGATCGTCCGCCCATGGCCGCTCTTTGCGTCCCACGCCTCGATGGTCACCGTCTTCCGTTCATGGTCAATGCTCCGCCAGCGGAGAAATCGGATCTCACCCATGCGACACCCCGTCCCAATCGCGAAGGACAGGACGGGGGAAAGGATCGGCGGCGCACTGTCAATCAAAGCCCGGCTTTCCGGCCCGGTCAGGTAGATTTCCCTGGCACGCCCCTTCTCCGAAAGCCGCTCGATCCGCTTGACCGGATTCTCGTTGACGTACCCGGAATCGACGCTCCATCGGTAGAAACGGGACAGGAGGCTCACGTCCCGGTTGATTGTCGAGGGGGCCGTCTCGCCTATCAGCCGGGTTTCAATCCACCGACGAATCATCTCAGGGCGAATCTCGCCGACGAAATGTCCCGCCCAGTCGGCGGCGCAAAGGACATGGGCGCGAGATTCGTTGCTCGTGGTGGTCGTGGCTTTCCAGCGCCGTTCCATCTGCCTCAAAAAGTGTGGCATCAGTTCCCGCACGGTCGCCCGCGTCCCGCCAACATCCCCGAAGACGTCGTGGAGGGCGGTCTGCAAATCGGCCCCGCGCTCCAGGAGACCGCGCAGGGTCGCCAATTTCAAGGAGGCTAATTTTTTGTCTCCGGTCGAGACAACGCGGGTAACGCGGCGTCCCTGCCACTCGAATCGGCAGTAGATGCCGGGACGACCAGGTCGATTGAAGATGCATCCAAAGTCTCGGCGGCGAGGCATAGGCTATTCTCCCAATACGCGTTTCAGGATCCGGCGGACCAACTCGGATGGCTTGACTCTCTCGGCTCGTGCCCGCTCCTCAAGGCGCCGGACAAGGAACTTTGGAAGCCGCAACGATATGCGCGGTGACGGGCCACGTCCCTTGCATAATCTTTTCATGCTATTTGATACCCCATGATTGTCCGACAGACAAGGGCAACGCAAATGTACGTCGCAATCACATATTAACTCCATGTTGAGTCTGGCCTTCAGACGTACGATATTTTGTCGAATTCTGACGAAGGGGCCGGCGCAATAGTTCGACGATTCGGTTGTCCGCTTCCCGGGGTGGGATTGGGGCCGGCAACATGAACGGCGTGGGACGAATCTCGCGGGCGCGAAGGGCAGCGAGGAAACTTTCCCGGAGTACGTACGACCTACGACCGATCCGCGTGTAGGGGCCGACGTCGCCTCGAACCACTGCCTTCCGGGCTGCAGAGAGGCTCAGATGCAACACCGCCCCGATGTCCTCGGTTGTCAGGATCGGTGGCAGATCAGAGATGGTCCTGTTGACTCGCGTGTCAACGGAGTAACTCATGAGATGCCTCGAAACACAGGCATCTCGGTGGGGGTACTATTTGTGTAGCGCGTTTTACGCAGTATGTCAAGTTTACGCGCGATACATTTCTTCGCTTTCTTGCTCCCCGGCCACAAGCAAGCCTTCCGTTCCTGCCCCGGTGGCGTTCACACTCTCCCATAGTGTGAACACCCTGCAGGCCCTTACTTGGATGCTATCCCTGGCGCCTCAGTGCAGGATTCGTACGCCGATTTGACGGCTTCCGCGAAAATGGGGTATACTTAAAGTATATAATCACGGCGTCGACGGCCTGCCACTCGACCACACCCTTCAGCTCGATCGAACTGCATTTCACACCTCTCCCTGTCAACCGCCCAGGGGCGTCGGATCTTGCCCGCCGGCTGGCCGTGACGCCCAAGTCCCCCTGGGGCCGACCCGATCGGGTCGGCGCCCCTCTCCGGCTCCCCCAGCCGGAGAGGGGCGCAAGCCGCGGCGCGAAAAGGAGAATCCCATGGATCGTCCGAAACCACTCTTCTCGCGCACCCTCCGGCCCAACGGGAAGCTCTACTTCCTCGATATCTACGAGAGCCGGACGGGCGGCGCCTACCTGTCCATCTGCGAGAATCGCAAGGACAAGGAGGGCAACTTCACGCGCGTGCGCATGTTCCTGGAACCCGTTGCGGTCCCCGAGATGCGCGACGCGCTCGACGAGGTCCACGCGTTCTTCCAGCGGTACAACCCAAGCACGGAAACGTCCGCGACGGCCTGACGCAGTCAGGTCCGGCGCTTGCGCCCCTCGCCGGGGATTCCCCGGAGATCCCGGCGAGGGACGTATCACCTTTTTCATCCCCCCTGACGACCCCACGGCGCCGTAACCGGCCGCGGGGTCCCGCCGCTCTGCGCGTTCCGCAGACCCCCGGCCCTGCGCCGGAGCTCTGCGGACGCGCAATCCCGCGCGTCCCCATTCAGGAGGACGCCGATGACGACGGTAAGGCCCTCGACGCCGGAGAAGAAGACCGGGCTCACGCCTCGCGACTACCGCCTGGCGCTCCACACCCAGAGCGCCTGCAACCTGAGCGGGATCGTCCACGGCTTCTCGGAGGTCATTTCGAGGATCTGGGACGAGGCCCGCGCCGGGGGGCACGGCACCGACTGGGTCAACGGGCACGCGATATGCCGGCTCTACGCCGAGCAGATCGCGTGGCTCACCCGGAAGTCCGACTACTCCCGGGCTCACGACGCCTGCCAGGCCGAGGCGTCCCGTCTTTCCGGCGCCTGAGCGCCCTCCGGACCCCGTTCCCAGACGGGAACGGGGAACGAAGGGCGCGGGATAGGCCGCGCCCCATTCAGGAGGACGCCGATGCTCCACCGCAGACGCCGCTTTTCCGTCGCCGACGTCGCGAGCGCGGAAGAGCTGGCCACGACGTTGACCGAGCACGTCTGGACGCTGTGTACCGGGTTCCGGTTCGGAGGCTACCTCTACCTGAACGACTCCCTCTCCCCCGACGGCGCGCAGGAGTACGCCGTCGTCCGCGAGAGCGACCGCATCCAGGTCGAGTCGATCACGTTCGGCTGGTGCACGCACGACCGGGCGCTCCGCCACATCGAGAACATCGCCGCGGGGCTCCGCCACGAAAATTACGGTCGCGTCGCCAATCCGATCGAGCCCGCCGCCTCCCACCGGTGCCCGGCCTGCGCCTGACAGCACCCCCGCAGCGACCGGCAACGCGCGAAGCGGACGCCGGCCTGCTGCGGGGCCCTGACGGGCGCGGGATGGGCCGCGCCCGATTCAGGAGGTGGCGCCATGCCCGTCATGATCGCCGTCGACACGGATCCGCAGTATGCCCCGTGTGGCTACCTCGTCTGCCGGGCCCGGGAGACCCCGACCGGGGACTACTCCTGGGACACCCGCGACGAGGCCAACACTGCCCTGGTCCAGTCGGACTGGGACTACCCGGGGCTCGCCTCGGCGTTCGGCTGGCTCCCGAAACCGGGCCCCAACATGCACTGCGTGCACGCGGGGACGGACGGGACCGTCGACTGCCCGACCTGCGGCAAGCCCGCGTCGGAGTTCGTCCAG
>CAYUME010000107.1:0-10603 GCA_964445475.1 uncultured Planctomycetia bacterium | reverse complement strand
GGCGAGCGCCTCTACGTCTCCATGACCTGCCACACCGCCGACGCGGCCGTCGAGGCGAAATACCTCGCGTACATGACGGCGTTCGTCCCGCAGGTGAAGCCGCGGGTCCAGGCGCTCAAGGCGAAGTACCTCGCCCACCCCGCCCGCCCCGCGCTGCCCGCGGACCGGTTCGGCCAGTTCGACCGTCACACCGCCAACGAGGCCGCGCTCTTCCGGGCGGAGAACGTCGCCCCCGAAGCCAAGGAGGCGGAGCTCTCCCAGCAATACCAGAAGCTGTGCGGGGCCATGACCGTGACGTTCGACGGGGCCGAGCGACCCCTCGCCTACCTGGGCCGTGTCCTGGAGGAGACCGATCGCGCCCGGCGCGAGCAGGCCTTCGGGCTCGTCGCCGGCCGCCGCCTCCGCGACCGCGAGGCGATCGACGCCCTCTTCGACGCCCTCGTCCAGGTCCGGACCCGGGTCGCCCGGCATGCGGACTTTGCGAACTACCGTGACTACGCGTTCCGCGCCAAGGGCCGGTTCGACTACGCGCCGGCCGACTGCGACGCCTTCGCCGAGGCGGTCGAGCAGTACGCCGTGCCGCTGATGCGCGCCCGCCAGGAACGGCGGCGGCGCCTCCTCGGCCTTGACCGCCTCGGCCCCTGGGATCTCGCCGTCGACCCGAAGGGGCGCCCCCCGCTCCGCCCGTTCGAGACGGCCGACCAGCTGGCCGCCGGCTGCGGCCGGATCTTCCGGCGCGTGGCCCCCGAGCTGGGCGACCAGTTCGACGCCTTCCGCGCCCGCGGCTACCTTGACCTCGACGCCCGGAAAGGCAAGGCCCCGGGAGGCTACCAGGCGACCTTCGAGGTCGAACGGATGCCGTTCATCTTCATGAACGCGGCCGGGACCCAGGGCGACGTCGAGACCCTCCTCCACGAAGGCGGCCACGCCTTCCACACGCTCCACGCCCGCCACCACGCGCTCGCCTTCAACCGGAGCGCCCCGCTCGAGTTCTGCGAGGTCGCGTCGATGGGGATGGAGCTGCTCGGCGGCGAGCACCTGGACGAGTTCCTCGACGCCGACGGCGTCCGCCGCGCCCGCGCCGCCCACTTCGAGCAGATGATCGGGCTCTTCGCCTGGATCGCCACGATCGACCAGTTCCAGCACGGCGTCTACACCCGGCCGGACCAGACGCGCGCGGAGCGCGAGGCGCTCTGGCTCGGGTTGAAGCGGCGCTTCGGGGGGATCGAGGACTGGACCGGCCACGAGGCGGCGCTCGCGGCGCAGTGGCACCGGCAGGTCCACCTCTTCGCGCATCCCTTCTATTACATCGAGTACGCGATCGCGCAGATCGGAGCCCTTCAGGTCTGGCAGCAGGCCCGTCGCAGCCCGCAGCAGGCGCTGACCCGCTACCGGGAGGCGCTGGCGCTCGGGGGAACGCAGCCCCTCCCGGCGCTCTTCACCGCCGCGGGCGGCCGGTTCGCCTTCGATGCCGCGACGCTCCGCCCGCTGATCGAGGCGGTCGCCGCCGAACTGGAGCCGTGACCCGTTCCGGCTATTTCTGTTGCCCGAACTTCGGCGATACGTTATTAGTGGGCCGTTGATTGACCGGTGTTCAGGAGAGTCCGCCGCATGCCGCCGAAGCCGCCGCCACGCCGGCCGAAGACCGCCCCACCCCCTCCGATGCCCGTTTCCGCCCCGCAGGCTGTCGAAGGTCCCGGCCAGACGTGGGTCCTGCTCCAGCCCACGCCCTCCGGAGGCCCCCCGCCGGCCGCATTGCAGGTCAAGTTCCTCACCGGCTACGTCGCCGTCCGGATGGGCTTCTGCACCGTCCGGCAGGTAAAGGAGGCGCTCGAGATCCAGAAGCGGAGCGTCCCGCGCCCCCACCTCGGGGCGATCCTCGTCGAGACCGGGCGTCTGTCGCCGCGGGACCTGACGGACGAGCTGCTCTACACGCTCAACGCCGTGAAGGTGGGGACGCTCTCACGGGAACAGGCGGAGGAGTCGATCGACGTCCGGAACCGGAGCAACCCGAAGCCCCCGATGGCCGAGGTGCTGGCGGCGATGGGGCTGATGGTCCCGAAGCCGGTGGCGAACCCGAACCGGTTCGGCGCGGTGGCCGTCCGGCTGGAGTTGGTGACGACCGCACAGATCGACGAGGCGGTCCAGATCCAGATGCGCAGCCGCCCGCGCCCCTTCCTCGGCGCCGTCCTCGTGGAGCTCGGCTACCTCAGCCCCCGCACGCTCTGCAAGGTTCTGGACGCCCAAGCCTCGTCCGGCGGCTGGCAGGGGTGACTGCCGCGGCCTCGTCCGCTCCAACCCCGGCCCCCCGTCCGGCTCACCGCACGCCCGCTCCCGGCGGCGGCCGCCGAGACGGCTTCCGGTCCCGGCTCCGGTCTTCCTGGAGCAGGTACCATTGCTGGCCGCGCAGGACCCAGTTCTGGGTGTGCGCGTTCTCCTTCACCCCCAGGGTGTCGTGCTTCAGGTGGAGACGCACAGACACCTCGGCCTCGCGCTTCGCCCCGTCAATCTCGACCCCCTCGATCACGTAGCGTTCGACGCGCCAGCCCCCGCCCCGGAAGCCGCCGACCAGCACGGACAGCCAGAGGTGAAAGCCGGCCCGGTTGAGCGGGTTCCGGAAGTGCTCGGGATCGACAAACTCGTCCACCTTCCGGAGACGGTCCTGGACCTCGGCGGGGGGCGCCTGCTGGACCTCGCCGATCAGCGTGTCGAGAAAAGCGCGGCTGCGCGCCTCGACGGCCCGGCGGGCAGCGGGCATCTCGGCCTCGGGGATCTCGCGCCCGTCGTCGGCCGCCGCCTCGCGGCCGTACAGGCGGCCCTCCTCCTGGGCCTGGCGGGCGGCGCGGGTCCCCGGGAAGCGCTCGGCGATCTGTCGGTACCGCTCGGCCGCGTCGTGGTGCCGCTCCGGCGTGTCGGCCTTGACGGCGAACTGGTTCACAGCCAGGAGGGCCTGCATGGCCAGACGCTCGTTCTTCGCCGAGCCGGTGCCGCGCATCTCCTTTTCCCGCGACTCGGCCAGGGCGGCGGAGCGGGTCCCCTCGTATTGCTTCGCGATCTCGCCAAAGCGGCGTGCCGCTGCCTCCCAGTCCTCCGCCGTCGTGGCGGCCATCGCCGACCGCTCCGCCTCCTCCAGGGCCGCCAGGGCCTTCGTCTCCCGCTCCGCGGCCGCGGCCCGCGCCCGATCCGCCTCGAGGGCCGCCGCGCGCGCCTCGAGCCCCTTCGCGAGCCCCTCGGCCGTCTTCGCCTGGGGGCTCCCCTTGAACGCCGCCGCGACCGATCCGTACCGGCGCGCCGCCTCCCGCATCTGCGCCGGCGTCGACGCCACCGCCGCGAACTGGTTGGCCGCGTCCAGCTCCCGCTGGGCTTTCGCGACGCGGGGGGCGAGAAGCACCAGCAGGAGCACCAGCACGGCGACGCCCCCCGCGGCCCCCGCGCCGATCCAGAAGGCCATGCGGGGAATCCGGAGGCGGCCGACCGCGACGACAGGCTCCGCCGCGGGCGGCGGCGGGACCGGAACCGTCTGGGGCTCCCCCCGCATCGTCGCCTGCACCGCCTCGACCGCCTTGATGATCGACTCCATGTCCGGAAACCGGTCCCCCGGACGCTTGGCCATCATCCGGTCGACGATGGCCCCGACCTCCGGGGCCAGCTCCGGCACGAGCTCGCGGATCGGCCGGGGCCGCGCGGCGGGGTCGGCGTGCTTCATCGCCACGGAAAGAGCCGTCCCGCCCGCGAACGGCGCCTCGCCCGAAAGCAGGTTGTAGAGCGTCGCCCCCAGCGAATAGATGTCCGTGCGGACGTCGATCGCCTCCCCCGTCACCTGCTCCGGGGCCATGAACTGGGGGGTCCCCACGACGCAATCGGCCCGCGTGAGGCGCGGATCCCCCGCGGCGACCGCCACGGCGAGGCCGAAGTCGGTCACCTTGATCTGGCCGTCCGTCGTGACGATCAGGTTGGCGGGCTTCACGTCGCGGTGGACGATCCCGAGCTTGTGCGCGGCGGCGAAGGCCCGGGCGGCCTTCTTCACCGCCGAGAGCGCCTCCGACGGCTTCAGCCGCTTCCGGTCTTTCAGGATCTCGTCGAGGTTCCGCCCCTTGACGAAGGGCATCACGAGATACGGGATCCCGCCCGCGACGCCTGCATCCTGCACGGTGACGACGCCGGGGTGGTCGAGCCGCGCGGCGAGACGGGCCTCGCGGAGCATGCGCTGGACCAGGTCGTCGTCCTGGCGGAAGGCCGGGGCCAGGACCTTGACGGCAACGTCCTTCTCGAGGGTCTCGTGGCGGGCACGGTAGACGCTGCCCATCCCCCCTTCGCCGATCTTCTCGATCAGCTTGCAGTGCCCGAGCCGCCTGCCGATCAACGCATCGGTCATGGATCCCCCCCGTTTCCGCGCCGGGCTGCTCGCGAGTATAGCACCCCCCCGGCGCTCGCACAATCCGCCGTCGGCGGGCGCCGCACAGGGACCGGCGCTTCAACCCACGGGAGGGAAAAGGGTCTCGTCCCCGCCGGAAACACGGATTGACACACCCCCGGAGCGTGGCTATTGTACGTGCCGCGCCCCGCGCGCGTCCCCCGGGAGACCGCCGTGTCCGACAGCGCCGAGACCCCCGCCGCCGGCAAGCCCTGCGCCAAGTGCCCGAGCACCGTCCTCGAGAACATCCCCGGCAACGGATTCAGCGTCGACCGCTGCCCGCAATGCGGCGGAGCCTGGTTCGAGGGAACGACACTGGAGAAGGCGCTCCGGGACACCCCCGAGGCCCTGATCCAGAAAACGGAGCCTCCGCCCGATCCCGGCGCGAACACCCGCAAGGGCGTCTGCCCCTCCTGCAAGACCCCCATGATCAAGGTCAACTCCCTCACGTCCCCGCGCGTCATCATGGACGTCTGCAAGGTCTGCGGCGGCCGATGGCTCGACGGAGGCGAGTTCATGCGGGTCCGGGGGCGCGGGCCCTTCGCCTGGCTGAAGCGGCTCTTCGGGTACTGAGTCCCGCGCGCGCCCCGCCGAAAACGCCCCGGGCAAGGCGCCGTCAATCCCCCCGCTTCCGCCACCCGGCCTCGATCGCGTCGCACGCGACCCGGTACAGCCCCGCCTTCGCGCCGATCGCGTCCCCCAGCTCGAGGTGATCGTCTTTCGCCTCGACGTAGGCCGGCCAGGGGGGAAGGCCGGGGCCGTTCGGGTCGCCCGTCCGGGCGAAGTTCAGCCAATAGGCCCGCATCGTCTTCGAGAGCGCCCGGTCCGCCTCCTTGAAGACCAGCCGCCCGGAGCCGCTCGAGATGTTCCCGAAGACGTAGGCGACCTCGAGGCCGTGGAAAGCGCCGAGTCGTCGCAACCAGGGGCTCTCGGGCGCGCGCGTAAAGTGGTAGAGCCAGGTCGGAGCCCCTCCCTTCGCCGAGGAGCGCGCCAGCGCCCGGGCCGGCGCCACGAAGGACGCCACCGTCACCAGCCGGTTCATCGCCCCCGGCACGTCCGCGTCCGTCTCGGCCGGGAAGAGCGCCAGCAGCGTCTCGGCCTCGTCGCGGAAGAGGAGCCGGACGGCCGTCCGGTAGGCCGCCGCGCTCCGGATCGCCGTCAACTGCTGGAGAAAGACCGTCCCCTCGTCCGCGTTTGCTCCGAGGAGAAAGGGAACCTTCCGGTGTTTGCCCTCTTCCCACATCCGGCCGGGGTCGTCGGGCAGGGCCCAGCCGTCGACGACCGGCCCGAACTTGTTCCCTTTGCCGAAAAGGCCCTGGGAGGGGGAGGCCGCCTCCAGGATCGCGTCGGCGCCCTTCGCGCGGAGGGCCGCGAGGGGGTCGTCGGCCCCGTCGCACCCGAGCGCTCGGGCGACCCGCTCCCCCAGCGACTCCAGGGGCTCCAGGGCGCCTCGCCGCTCGCGAAGGGAACGGTTCTGGCCGTGCGCCCCGCCGCTCTGGGCGATCGCCCGGTGGAAGAGCCCCCCCGCCAGCGGCGAGACCAGGAGCCGGCAGACAGAGGCGGAGCCGGCGGACTCGCCGAAGATCGTGACGCAACCGGGGTCCCCCCCGAACGCGGCGGCGTTCCGCTGGACCCATCGCAGCGCCTCAACCTGGTCGAGCAGGCCGTAGTTGCCGGAGACGCCGCGCCCGGACTCCTTCGACAGAAGCGGGTGCCCCAGGAATCCGAAAGGCCCGAGACGGTAGTTGATCGTGACGACCACGGCGCCCTCGCGCGCGAGGACCTCCCCGTCGTAGACGGAGGCCGCCCCCGAGCCCGTGGTGTACCCCCCGCCGTGGATCCAGACCATCACGGGGCGTTTCGCCTCGGCGCCCCGCGCGGCCGTCCAGACGTTGAGGGTCAGGCAGTCCTCGTCCAGCGCCCCCAGCTCCCGGCCCAGCATCGGCTTCGGCTGGGGACACCAGTTCCCGAACGCCGTGCAGGCCCGCACACCCTCCCAGGGAACGACCGGCTGCGGAGGCTTCCACCGGAGGGGACCGACGGGCGGCGCGGCGAAGGGGATGCCCTTGAAGACGCGGACGTCCCGGCCGGCCCCGGCGACGGTGCCGGCAATCAGCCCGCCGTCGACGCGGACGGGCTCGGCAGGCCCGGAGTCCGGAAGCGCAGGCATCTCCTCGGCATCTCCGGCGGGACAAAGACCGGCGACCGCGGCCAGAAGAGCCCAGGATCTGGTGCGCATGCCTCCCTCGTCATGGCTGCCCCACGTAATACCACATAACCCGCCCCCAAGTTTCAATCCGCCTCGCGCCCGCCTCCCGATTCCCCCCGGACGCACACAGGTCCCATGCGCGTCCGGTCCGCCTTCGGGGGAAACAGCGACGCGGGGTGACCGGGGGGATCGCAGACCCGCTTATGCCCGGCGCACGGCCGTGACCCGGTAGAGGAGCCCGATGTGCAGGCTCCGGGCGGTGACGTCGACGCACTCCCGCCCGAGCCGGGCCACGATCGCCCCCACGCGGCCGTGCCATCCGTCCCGCCACAGCGTCTTCAGCATGAAGCCGGGGCCGACAAACCAGCCGGGGGGGAGGCGATCGTCGAGAAGGGCGATCCGGCCCCCGGGTTTCAGGGCGTCCACCGTCGCGTCGAGCGCGGCGGGCCAGTCGGGGATGGTGGTGAGCGCGTACGTCGCGATCGCGGCATCGAGGGAGCCGGGGGCGAGGCGGAACCGGCCGCCCTCGGCCTGGACGCAATCGACCTGCGTCCACCCCGCCGCGCGCGCCCGGGCCCGCGCGCCCTCCAGCATGGGACGGCTCAGGTCGGCCCCGATCACGCGGCCGGCCGGGCCGACCGCCGGGGCCAGCCAGGGGAGCTTGTGCCCGGTCCCCCCGCAGCGGGCGAAAACGCGGGCGCCGGGGACGAGGCGGAGGGTGTCGCAGGCGTCGGCACGGTAGCGCGGGTCGCGCCCCAGCGACGCCCACCGGACGAAGGCGTCGAACCAACCCGCGCGGCGGTCGTAGGCGTCCCGGATCGCCCGGAGCGTGGCCGCGTCCCGGTTCACGGCGGATCCCCCGGACAGGCCCGCTAGAAGTCCACCTTCAGTTCCCCCGCCGCGTCCGGGTCCAGCGCCTTCACGCCCTTCAATTCCCTCGTCCGCTCCCCGCCGTCCCCCACCCGGACCGTGTACGTCCCCGTCCGGAAGACCTTCGGCCGGAACTCCGTCCCCCGGATGCGGAGCGTGTAGACGAGATCCCCGTCCGCCTCGTCGATGACCTGCACGACGGGGTTCTCCATCCCGCCCACCTTCAGCGTCGGCAGGAACGCGGCCGCCTTCCGGCCATAGTTGTCGAGCTGGCGGATCGTCATCGGCCAGCCGGGGTACGGCTTCGCGTCCGGCGCCGCGACGTCGACGTTCCGCGGCCAGCACTCCATCGCGATCGTCCGGTCCTTCTTGTTGAACCGGACGACGCCGTACCCGGCCGCGCGCGTGGTCAGCTTGTCCCGGTTCTCCTCCGGCGTGGGGTTGGCGACGGCGTAGAGGGTGACCTTGTTGCCGAAGCCGTCCAGGAACTCGCCGGTGTGCTCGGGCGCGCCGGGCTGGCGGTTCCGGCCGGGCTCGGTCGGCGCCCACCAGCGGAGGTAGAGGTTCGCGATGGACGGGACGCAGAAGGACCAGCCCGCGTCGTTCCAGTCGTCGATCCCGTGGTGGAAGATCGTCGCGAGGTGCTGGTCGCCGGCCAGGTGGAAGGCGAAGGCGCGGCGGAGCTCGGCGAGGGCCTTGTTGCGGCCGGTCTGCGGCCAGCCGTTGGAGTCGAGGTCGGCGTGGAGCCGGTTGTTCCGGGCGCCGTGGAGGTGGGCGCCGCCGCAGAAGATGGTCTGGGAGAGGGCGGCCTTCATCTCGACGCCGCGCCAGTCGGCGCCCCAGGCGCGGAGGAACTTCAGCTGCCGCTCGCCCAGGAGCACGGCCCCCGGGACGTCCACGCTCTTCGGGTCGTATTTCGGATCGAGGATGTGGTCCGGCCGCGGCCCCATCTGGGGGATGAGCCCCCGGGGACCGCTCTTGAACTTGCGGTCCTCGAGGATGGCGAAGCCGATGCCCCCCCAGTCGAGGGCCGTGTAGTAGACGCCGAGGCCCCGCTCGATGGGCGTCGGATCGTACGGATCCGGCAGGTGGCTCGTCTGCGCCCGCTCGACCTCCTTCACGTACTCGACCGGCTTGAAGTACCCCCCGTCGTCCCCCGCCGCGATGAGCGACTGCTTCCCGCCCGCCCCCCAGAGGTTCGGGTGCCCCACGTCGTGGTCGTCGGGGATGGTGACCGTCGGGTACTGGCGGAGGATCTCGCCGAAGTCCCGGCCGAACTTGAGCCAGTACGCGTAGTGGCGGTTGTGGTCGTAGACCTGGTCGCCCGAGAAAAAGAGCAGGTCGGGATCGATTTTCTTGACGTTCTCGACGATGTCCGTCTTCGGGATGTCGCCGCCGTGGCCGGGGTAGATGGAGTTGCCGGTAAAAGCGACAACGACGACCGTCTCCTTCCCCACGGGATCCTTCCGGATGATCCCCTCATAGACGGCCGACTCGCCGTGCCGCACGCGGTACGGCACCTCCCGCGTCATGTCCCATTTCTCGACCCGGAAGGGCGCCGTCCAGCCGGGGTTGACGATCGCCGTCTCGGCGACCGGAACCCATGTGCCGTCCCGTCGGACCTCCAGCCGGACCGTCCGGGGGTCGCCGTCCTCCAGGGGGTACAGCTGGGCCGTCAGCTTGAGGACGTTTCGGTGGACGGTGTAGAGGGCGAAGCAGATGACCCCGTCCTTCGGGACCTTCGGGATCTCGAGGAGATCCTCCTTCGTCGCGGGGCCCGCCGGCGCGACGGCGACGCCGAGCGCGATGGCGAGCACGACCAGGATCGTTCCGGGCGTCCGCATATCCGCTGCTCCTGATGGGTTTCCGTGTCCAGTGCGGCCGGGCCGCAGGGGCATACAGGATAGTGCGGATCGGGGGTCCGGTCAACCGGTCGACGCGATCGCTTTTCTTGTGCGGCGCAAAACGGGATGCTAGCATGGCGGGATGAAGGACCGAGGCCTGCTGACGCTTCGCGTCGCGGCCCGCGCAGCGGGCACGGCCCTCCTCCTGGCCTCTTTCCCCCTCCCGGCCGCCGCGGCCCCATCCGGGCCCGCCGGCCCGGATGCGCCGGACCCCGCGCTCGCGGCCGCCCGCAAGGCCCTCGACGCCACCGCCGCCCGGCCGTTCGCCTACGCCGTCGACGGCCGCTTCAAGCGGACCGGCACGTTCCATCCCCCCGATCTCCTCACCGCCCGGATCGCCGGGTACCGCTCCGCCCGCCGCGGGACGACGATCCTCGTCAAGGGCCCGGAGGGGCTCTGGCGGACGCCGCAGGAGCACCTCGGCGAGACCGTCCTCGGAAAACCGCCGCCGAAGGACCTCGCCGACATCCTCCGCGTCCTCGAGAGCGCCGAACCGCCCCAGGACGTCCTCCGGCAGCTCCTCGACGGGCTCGGGAACGGGACGACGGATCCCGACGTCGCGTCGAACGGCGTCTCCTGCACCGCCTACGCCTTCGCGCTCCCCAAGGACCGTCTCCGGGAGGCCGTCGTGGAACAGATGGGGAAGGAACGGACGCGGGGCGACACGCCGGCGCCGGACGAGATCCGCTGGGGGACCCTGCGAGGGCATCTCCGCGTCTATGTCTCCCGGAAGGACGGCCTCCTCGTGCGCGCCGTCGAGACCCGTTCGGTGCAGGTCCTGTATGGCGGGGACGTGAAGACCTACCGGAACGTCCTGGCCATCGACTTCGCGGAGCACGGGAAGGCGGACGTGGAACTGCCGGAGGAGGTTCGGAAACGTCTGGGCGTGGAATAGCGGTCGATCCGACCGGCCGCATACGAGCAAACAGCCATGTGCCCCTCGCAGCGCGAACAGATCATCCGGGAAGGGCAGAAGGAAAAGAAGGGGTCCGCGAAGTGGGACCGGTGGGCGGCAATCTGCTCCGTCGTGGCCAGCGGACTCTTTGCCGCCTATCATGTCGCCCGCTACATCGGGAGAGGAAACGACCCCAAGATCTCCAGCCTGCTCGTCGTCCCGGTCGTGCTCATCTTTGCCGCCGCGTGGATCGTCGGGGGCTGCGCCTTCGTTTCCGGACGATCGCCCCAGACCCGATTCATGTGGTCTTT
>CAYUME010000106.1:0-10631 GCA_964445475.1 uncultured Planctomycetia bacterium | reverse complement strand
GGAGCACGCCGGCATCGCCTTCGACCCCGCCCCGCCGCCCGTCCGCGCCGCCACCCCGGCCGAGCTCCAGGCCGTCCTCGAGCGGGAACAGGAGACCGTCCAGAAGGCGCTCCTGGCCCCCGACCAGGCCAAGGCCCTCGCGCACCGGATGGCGGAACAGCTCTCCCGCGGCATCCTCGGCAAGTACGCGATCGAGGGAAAGGAGATCCTCGTCCTGCCGGCGAACCTCGACCGCGCGGCGCGCGAGACGGGGCTGGACGCGAAGGAGCGCGGCGACCTGCTCCTGGTCACCCTCGTGCACGAGCTGGTCCACGCCGGCCAGGACCTCCACCACGGCGCCTTCCGGCGGCTGGCGGCCATCCGCAACCCGGAGGCGATGATGGTCTTCGGCGCCGTCGTCGAGGGGCACGCCGAGTTCGTCTCGCGGCGCGTCGCAGCGAGCGCGGGGCTTTCGGAGCGGGTCCTGACGCTCGCGGTGCGGAGCGGCGCGGGGATGCCGGTGAACGACGCGAAGCAGTCGCTCGCGGCCGGCGTGCAGGAGACCTTCCACCTGCAGTACGTGAAGGGACGCGCCTTCTTCGAGCACCTGCACGGCCAGGGCGGAGACCGCGCGGTCGCGTCCGCCCTGGGCGACCGCTGGCCGGCCGAGACCGGCGTCATCCTCCACCCGGAGCGGTTCTTCGCGCAGCCGGGCGGGGACGGGATGGACTGGGACCGCGTCCTGGCCGGGGTCGACGGCCCGCTCGCCGGCTGGGAGGTCTCGAAGGCGCCCCTCGGCG
The DNA here is from genome assembly GCA_964445475.1 of uncultured Planctomycetia bacterium. Taxonomy (GTDB): domain Bacteria; phylum Planctomycetota; class MHYJ01; order CAYUME01; family CAYUME01; genus CAYUME01. Next base: position 9,852 of record CAYUME010000106.1, on the reverse strand, counting down.
AGGGGATCCTCCGGACGGGGATGGCGATGTACGGCTTCCCGAAGGAGCAGGTCGACGCCGCCCTCGCGGGATTCGTCGACGGGCGGACCTGGTCGTGCAAGGCGGGGACGAAGGACCTCACGCTGCTCGCGGGGCGGTTCCGGGACGCGGCGGCGCGCGAGGCCTACGAGACGCTCGACCGCGAGGGGACGCGCCGGCTCGTCGAGCGGAAGGTCGTCACCGACTTCCGCGAGGCCCCGCTCGACCTCGGCGGGGGACGGACGGGGAAGGAGACGCGCCTGACGATGACGCTGCTCGGCCAGGCGCTTCGCATCTACAACGTCGAGTACGCCGCCGGCGCGCTCGTGGTGGGCGTCCAGACGATGGGCGAGCGGGAGGCGGGGGAGACGGCGCGGAAGGTGCTGGAGCGGGCGGCGGGGCAGCTGGGGGCGGACCGCGCCCGGTGAGCGGGCGGGGCACGGCCGGATCCGGGACGCCGCGACAGGGCCGGCCGGACTCCGCCTCGGCGCATTCTTTGTTGCGTGCGTCCCCCGCCCCATGTAGAAGGGGGGGGAACGGATTCGCCCGCGCCCCCCACCCGGAACCGACGATGCGCCCCCGTCTGCTGCTCACCCCCCTCGCCCTCCTCTGCGGCTGCGCGCCCCCGGGCGCCCGGCGCGGCGACGAGATGGTCCGCGCGCCCGTCGCCGTCACGGCGGAGGGCCAGCGCGCGTACGACGACCTGGCGGCGTACTACCGGGACCCCTCGCGCATCGCGCCGGTCGAGAAGGCGCTGAAGGACCTTCCCGGCGCGGAGCCGGCGGCGCGGGAGCGCGCGGGCCGGTATCTCCTCGCGCTCTTCCGCCAGGCGCACGAGGACGAGGCGCGGGGGCGGCACGACTGGAAGTGGGTGCACCCGGAGACGCGGGCGGCGTGGCGCGGGCTGGCGCGCGCGTTCCGCGGGATCCTCGCGGAGCCGTTCGGCCGGACGGCGGACGGCGAGGCGGCGCTCCCCGCGGCGCTCTGGCTCGTCGAGGAGGAGGACGCGTCCCTCCCCGAGAACATCGCCGCGGGACTCCGCGTCCTGCGTCGCGTCCAGACCGACGCCTCCGCCGGGATCTTCCGGCGCCTGCTGGCCCAGCCCCACCCGAGCGCCGCGGTGACGTGCGGGATCCTCGGGGAGACCGCGGCGCGCGGGATGCGCGACCTGGCGCCGGACGCCCGCCGGCTCTGCACGCACTACCGGACGTCCGTCCGCGAGGCGGCGCGCGCGGCGGCGGCGGCGCTGGGGGCGCCGGACCTCCCCGCGTACCGGCCGGAGGCGGCCTTCACGCCGTGGCTGGACGACCAGCTCCGCCGGATCGCCGACATGACGGTCCTCGCCGTCCCGCCTGACGTGACCTGGAGCGGGGCGACCGCCGGCCTGGTCTCGTCGCTGGACGGGGAGGTCCGGCGGCTGCTCGAGGGGCGGGAGGCCCCGGACGCCGGCGATCCCCGGGCCCGGGAGATCCTCGCCGCGGTCGCCCCGCGCGAGCGGCCCGGCCGGGCCGCCGTCGCGGCGCGCCTCTTTCCCCTCCTCGACGCCCTGCCCGACGACCGCCTGCTGGCCGGGACGGTGCGCACGCACGCCGGCGCGCTCCTGCACGGCGCCCTGGTGCGGGCGCTGGCCGACGAGCGCGACTTCCTGACCGCCCTCGTCCTCGCCCACCATCTCGCCAAGCCGCTCTTCGAGGGCTGCGCCTTCCAGCCCGACGCGCGCCTCCTGACCGAGCAGCTGCCGCGTCGGCTCGACGACTTCAAGGTCGACCGCCTCCCGGATCCGGATGCGTGGACCCGGATGCGGGACGGCCTGGACCGCGCCCGGCAGATCGCCTTCCTGGTCGAGCGCCTCCGGCTGATGAACCGCGCGACGACGGACGCGACCGACGCGGCAGCGCCCTCCCCGTACCAGGCGCCCCAGTTCGCCATCCCGGCCGCGGAGCGCCGCCGGCTCCCGCCCGGCGCCCCCCCGCCCGCCGTCATCAACCCGTACCGCGAGCTGGCCGCCCTGCGGCCGACCGTCGCCGACATCCCCGCCCTCGCCCCGCACCTGGCCAACGACGACATCCTGCCCTGGGCCCCGGCTCCGGGCGGTCCGGCGGACCTCCCGCGCGTGAGCCGGCTCGTCGCCCGCCTCGTCAACGACGCCGCCTGCCGGCTGCTGGCGGACCCGGAGGTCTACTTCGACCTGGCGGACGACGACCGGCTGTCGCGGATCGACCAAATCGTGCTCTGGGCGGAGGCGAACGCCGGGAAGCCGCGGGCGCAGCTGGCGCGGGAGGCGGCGGAGGAGACGCGGACGTGGAGCGCCTTCCGGTTCGCGCTCGGGAAGCTGGCGGAGGCCGACCGCACCGCGGCGCGGGCGATGCTGGACAAGCAGGGAGGCGATTTCGCCGTGCCGCGGGAGGACGTCGAGGCGCTGGGGCGGGAGATCGACTCGCGGAAGGAAACCGACGACGAACGCCGATGAACGCGGATCCCATCCCGCCGGAGCGGATCGGGGCCCGTCACCGTTGTGCGTTCGTGTTTGGCGGGGGCGGCCCTCCCGCCTCCGCGGTCGTCCCGAGGTCGAGCCCGGCGATTCCCAGCTCGTCGCATCGCGCCCGCCACACCGCGGGGTCGAGCGTGTTCGTCCCCAGCTCCTCCACCGCCTTGAACGGCTCGACGGCGGCGTCGCCCTTGCGGAGGGAGACGGCGGCGCCGGGCTCGGCGCGCAAGGTCCAGCCCTCCCGCACGAGGGCGAGCGCAAGCGCCGCCCCGAGCAGGGCGACCGCCCGGCCGGCCGCCTCGTCCTTCGGCGCCTTGGCGCCGGCCCCGAGGCGGCGCCCCAGCGCGGGCAGGTCCGCCATCGCCTCCGGCAGCCCGGCCGCCGTCACCCCCTTCAGGATCGCCGCGTGCTTCCCGACGTGCTCCGTCCACATCGGGAGGTAGACCTCCCCTCCGACCGCGTCCCACGCGACCGGTTTCAGCTTCCGGATCTTCGCCGGGCCGGCCATGGCGCCGAGGAGGTCCGTCTCCAGCCCGGGGAGCCGGTCGAGGAGCCCGAGGGCGGGGGCGTCCTCCGCGGCGGGGAGGACGCCGGGCGGCAGGCGGTCGAGCGCCGCCAGGCGCTCCTTGAGAGGCGGGTGGGTGTCGTACGGGTCTTTCCGCCCCTGCCGCAGCTCCTCGTCGACCGCCCGGTCCACGGCGGTCGAGATCGAGCCGGCCCGGAGAAAACGGGCGAATCCCTCCGCGATCGGCGGCCGGAAGCCGGCACCCAGGACGGGCTCCAACTCCGACTGGAGGAAGGGCTGGAAGGCCAGGGCGTAGCCGTGGATGCTCCGGAGCGCGGACGCCGCGGCGTCGCGCCCCGCGACGCGCGCGGCCAGCGCGTCGGCCGACAGCTCCTGCCGCCGCGAGACGGCATTCGTGATGCGCAGGAAGAGCTTCCCGTACCCCAGGAAGGGGAGGTAGAGGATGGAGTGCCCGCCCTCCGCGAGCGAGCGGACCGTCCGGATGATCGCGCCGCGCGTCTTGTAGATCCAGGGCCCGAGCTTCGTGTCGCCGCCGTAGTAATGGCCGAACTCGTGGGCGATCACGGCGCGGAGCTGGGAGGTCTTGAGGACGTCCAGGAGTGGCAGCCCGATCCCCATGACGCGCCGGCTGCCGACCCCCATGACGCCGCCCCGCTGCGCCACCCACGCGTTGAGATCGGGGTCGAGGTAGACCTCGACGGGCATCGCCTGGCCGGTCGCCTGCGCGACGCCGCGGATCAGGGCGAAAAGACGGGGGTGTTCCCCCGGCTGGAGTCGGGGCCACGGCGGGTCGAAGCGGTCGATCCGGGGGAGGATGGCCCAGAGGATGACGCCCGCGCCCACGACGCAGAGGAGGGCCAGCTTCGGGTGGAGGCGGTGGGCGTAGACCCACTCCGCGTAGGGGATGAAGAGCAGCCCGCCGGCGATGGCGAGGGCAAGGAGATAGAAGCCGACCATCAGGAGGACGGCGAGCGCCGCCCGCACGGCGACGGACATGGCCCCCTCCGTGGACAAGCCGCGGTCGCCCGCCGACGCGAACGGATCCGACGACCGCCCGCGCGGGGCGCCGCGGCCCCGCCCGCCTCACAGGTCGACCGCCTCGCCCGGGTCCGGGACGTGGACGTCGTTGAAGCCGGCGACGGCAAGGGACTCCTTCAGGCCCGCGAAGGCCAGCTCCTCGCCGTGGACGAGGAAGACGCGCCGGAGGCGGCCGTTGGCGCGGCTCTTCAGCGCGAAGGCGGTCAGCTCCTCCCGGTCCCCGTGGGCGCTGAAGCCGTTCTGGACCTCGACCTCGGCCCGCCGGACGATCGTCTCGCCCAGGATCCGGATGGCCTCCACGCCCTCGACCAGCCGCCGGCCGAGCGTGTGGGGGGCCTGGAAGCCGACGATCATCACCATGTTCCGCGGGTCGCCCAGCGTGTTGTGCAGGTGGTGGAGGATCCGGCCCGACTCGCACATCCCCGAGGCGGAGATGACGACGAAGGGGCCGGGCTTGTCGTTGAGGGCCTTCGACTCGTCGACGTTCTTGACGTACCGGAGCCGGAAGAAGCCGAAGGGGTCGGGATCGTACTGCCGCTCCAGCTCCGCCTTCACGCGCGGCGCGAGCTCGTCCATGTGCTCCCGGAAGATCGCCGTGGCGTTGGTCGAGAGCGGGCTGTCGACGTAGACGGGGATGTCGGGCAGGCGCTCCTCGTTGACGAGGCTGTTGAGCGCGTAGACGATGGACTGGGTGCGGCCGACGCTGAAGGCGGGGATGACGAGCTTCCCGCCGCGGTCGGCCACGCGCTTGACGGCCGCCAGCAGCCGCCGCTTCCGGTCCTCCGGCGGCGGGTGGACCTTGTAGCCGTAGGTGCTCTCGAGGATCAGGACGTCCGGCCCGGGCAGCGGGTGGCCCGGCGGCATCAGCGGGTCGTTCCGGTGGCCCACGTCGCCGCTGTACCCCACGCGCACCTTCGGGTGCCCGGGCTCGTCGATCTCGAGGAAGACGCCGGCGGAGCCGAGCATGTGGCCGGCCTCGTGGAACGTCCCGACGACGCCCTCGGCGACGGGGAAGGGCTGGCCCCGGGGGACGCGGACGAAATGCTCCAGCGCGACCTTCGCGTCCTCGACGGTGTAGAGCGGCTCGACGAACTCGCGCTTCTTCTTCTTGAGGAACTCGGCGTCCTTCTCCTGGATGTGCGCGCTGTCCGGCAGCATGATCCCGCAGAGGTCGCCGGTGGACGGGGTGGCGAAGACCTTGCCGCGGAACCCGTTCTTGACGAGCGCCGGGATCGCGCCGCTGTGGTCGATGTGGGCGTGGGAGAGGACGACGGCGTCGATCGTCGAGGCGTCGAAGGGCTGCTCGCGGTTGCGGGCGTGGGCCTCGCGCCGGCGGCCCTGGAAGAGGCCGCAGTCGAGGAGGACGCGCGAGCCGTTCGCCTCCACGAGGTGCATGGAGCCGGTGACGGTCTTCGCGGCGCCGTGGAATCGGATCTTCATGTCGGGATCGGCGTGGATTTTAGCCCGCGGGGGAGGGATTGTCGAGGGGGAATCCCCAGGGGACGCCGCTCGTGGAGTCACAGCCTGGGCCGGCCTGTGCCGCCGCAACGGCCAAGACGCGGGGCAAGGCAGGCCGTCACGCCTTCCGCTCGCTGACCTGCCGCTCCGCCTTCTCCAGCCACCCCGGGTCCACCGTCACCCCCCAGCCGGGCCCGGGGGGGACGGCGACGGCGCCGTCCTTCACCGCGAGGGCCGGCGCGAAGAGCCCCTCCGTCCAGCCGGTCTTCTCGATCGAGTATTCCATGAACGGCGCGGCGTTCGGGATCGCGGCCAGGAGGTGGGCCGTGAAGACCTGCAGCAGCGACCGGTTGGCCGAGTGCGGCACGCACGCCAGCCCCGCCTCCGCCGCCATCGCCGCCACCCGCAGCGCCCGCGTCAGCCCCCCGACGTAGCAGACGTCCGGCTGGACGACGTCCACCGCCCGCATCCGGACCATCCGCCGCCACTGCGCGAGGTCGTTGTCCTGCTCGCCGCCGGTCACGAGCAGGTCCAGCGCCGCGGTCACCTCCGCCGTCCATTCCAGCTCCCAGTACGGGCAGGGCTCCTCGAAACAGGCGTAGCCGTGGGCCTCCATCAGGCGCCCCACCGCGATCGCCTTCTTCGGCGTGTAGCAGCTGTTGCCGTCGGCAGAGAGGGCGACGGCGTCGCCGAGCGCCCTCCGCACGGCGGGGATCAGGGCCTCGGTGCGGCCGGGCGACTGGTCCCCGTCGTGCCCGCAGACCTTCCCGACGCGGACCTTGAAGGCGCGGAAGCCCTTTTCGTCGCGGAGGCGCACGAGGCGCGCCGCCTCGTCGGCGGGCGTCATCGAGCGGCTCATGCTGGACCCATAGACGGGGACGGGCTGCGGCGCGGCGCCGAGGAGCTCGCAGACGCCCCGCTTCTCGCGCCGGCCCCGCAGGTCCCAGAGCGCCGTGTCGACGCCGGCGAGCGCGCGGCAGATGTAGGACCACGGGAACTTGTAGTTGGCCTCGACGCCGCGGTCGGCGAGGGCCTCGTGGCCGTAGGGGTCGCCGCCGAGGACGAGCGGGGCGATCTTCCGGTGGAGGACGGTGACGGTTATGTCGGCGTCGTAGGGGGCGACCTGGCCCCAGCCCGCGGTGCCGTCGTCGGCGGTGACGCGGACGAGCGCGACGTTCCCGTCCCGGCGGAAGGTCTCGACGCGGGCGACCTTCAGGCCGCTCTTCGCCGGGAGGGCGCGGAGGCGGTCCCGGAAGGCGCCGAGGCCGGGGACGGGCGCTGCCGGCGGCGGGGCGGCGGCGGGACCGGCGCAGGCGGCCAGGCCGAGGGCGGGGGCGGAGCACAGGACGGCGCGGCGGGGAATCGGCATGGCGTCCTCCGGACTCGGGACGGGGAGACAGCGGACCGACCGGCGGGAGCCGGGATCCGCCCGTCAGGCCCATCGCGGATGGTTGCTCGTTGATCAAAACAAGGAGCGGGGGCTCGACGGCAATTCGCGGGCCTCCCGGCAGCACCGGGGAGATGCGAGACGGGGATTTGCCCGCCCCCCCATGCGGCTACGCCTTCGTCTCGTACCCCTTCCGCTGGACGCGCTTGACGAGGGCCTGGGCCTCGGCGTCGCCGAGGAACGCGTACCGCTTGAAGTCCCAGCGGAGCGGCTTCTTGAGCAGCATCGCGAGGTTCGCCATGTGGCAGACGTTCACCGAGTTGACGTGCGTCCAGACGTCCGAGATGGGCTTGAGCCGGTTCTTCACGCAGTGGAAGAAGTTCGACATGTGGCCGTTGATCGGCATGCCGCGGTAGAGCTTCTGGACCTCCTCGTCGAGCCCCTTGCGGTCCGTCTCGCTCTTCTCGATCTTGTCGATCGGCTCGCCGGCGATCCGGTCGCGGTTGACGTTGATCGTCCCGTTCTCGCCCGAGAGGACGAGGTCGTTGCCGCCGTTGCTGGTGAACGTGATCTCGTTCCCGTTGGGGAGCCTGATCTCGCACTCGTAGGAGGGGGTGACGTTGTAGGAGGGCCCGAGGGGGACCTGGCCGTTGAGGAACTGGACGGGGTGGACGTTCTTCCAGACGCCGCGCGGAAAGTCGCCCTTGCCCTCGATCATCGCCAGGCCGGTCTCGTCGCCGCCGAGGGCCCAGAGGGCGATGTCCATGTGGTGGACGCCCCAGTCGGTGACCTGGCCGCCGGAGTACTCGAGCCACCAGCGGAAGGTCCAGCCGATGCGCTCCTTGCAGAAGGGGACCTTGGGGGCCTGGCCGCAGTACATCTCCCAGTCGAGCTCCTTCGGGGGCTCCTCCTCCTTGAACGGGCCGCCGCCGGGCGCGCCGCCGGTCTGGACGCGGGCCTTGAGCTTCTTGCCGAGGCGGCCGCTGCGGCAGAGCGCGACGGCCTTGAGGAAGCGGCGGTCGAACTCGCTCCGCTGCTGGGTGCCGACCTGGACGACGCGCTGGTACTTCTTCACCGCGTCGCCGATCACCTTCCCCTCGTCGATCGTCAACGTCAGCGGCTTCTCGCAGTAGACGTCCTTCCCCGCCTTCATGGCGTCGAGGGCGATCTTGACGTGCCAGTGGTCGGTGGCGCCGCAGGTGATGACGTCGACGTCCTTCCGCTCGAGGAGCTTGCGGTAGTCCTGGTAGACCTCGCACTTGTGGTGGCCGGCGAACCGGTTGGCGTTGCCGAGGTGGACATCGGCGCAGGCGACCATCTTGCCCTGGCCGGCGGCCTGGTTGCCGATGTCGGTGCCGCGGCCGCCGACGCCGATGGCGCCGACGCCGAGGCTGCTGTTGGCGGCCCAGCCGTGGCGGGGGAGGAAGAGGTGGGGGAGGGCGATCCCGGCGGCGGAGCCGGCCGAGGCGGCGAGAAAGCGGCGGCGCGTGGGGCGGGGGGGCATGGACGGCTCCTGAATAGGACGCCGGGCCGGCTCCCGGGTGCCGCGGGGGACAGACCACGGAATCGCGGAGAGCGCGGAGCCGGAGGGACCGCTAGGGGGTCCAGACCCGTTACACTATAGATGCCACACGGCCGGGGTTTTGTCACGGAATCGCCGAGCACTTATCCAACACGCCAGAGCACAGACGTGGCGAATGGGCAAGACAAGACGGGAGAAACTGCCGGCACGGGCAAGGAATCACACGTGCGCAGCGACGATGACGATAGGGCTACGAATTGCCTCTCAGTGCGCTTGATATTGACGAAATGAACTTTTTTAGGGAGGGTTCGTTTTTTCCGGCCCGATACAAATCCATGGCGGTCACGAGCTCCTCGGCAAATTCTATGCCGCCAAGGGTTGGTGGGTGGCCCGCCCTGACAATGGTCCCGGCCAGGATTGCCTTGTACCGATCTCGAATACATTTCCTCCTTCCCAGCCCCGGCCTGGCACCGACAACTTTCTGGAACGATTCGGGGTCCGACATATACCAGCGCTCGATGTGCGGATCAGGGCAGGCAATTACGACTCGGCTCCCGAAAGGCTCCAGGACACATTTCCCGATCTCCTTGCAGGATCTGTTGAATGTCTTGCAGTTCGCATCGATACAAACAACGATCAGATCGGGGGAGCCCAGGCCCCCCGGGGTCCTCCGATTAACAGTCCGCTGATAGACGGAGAACTCGTCGAGCGCCTTTCCGTGTCCGCCGCGACCGGATCGAACGCGTAGCACAATATCGCGCCCTTCTTGCGAGGCAATTTTTCGCACCATCGCCTTGAGAAAGGCCTCATGGGCGCGATCTTCGACAAAGAGGTCAACGGCCAGCGGGTCACTCATCCAACAATCCCCGCAACATAAGATTCTCAAAAAGTCCATCCTCAGTCGGCGAGGTCAAAGCATTGGCGATGTCTCGATCCGCGAACAAAGGACCAGCCGTCTGGAACGGGGTAACAAAGGTCCCTCTTCTTGCGCGACTCACGTTCAACAGCGCGACACTTCCCGACTTTGCCGAGGAATGTTTCAAAACCATGTCGCAAAAGTGGGCTGAGTGAGTCGTCACAACCAGTTGTCGGCCCCGATCCGGTGAAGAGAGAGAGAGGAGAAGCTGGGCGATAAGCTCCAAACGCCTTGGATGAACACCGTTCTCGGGCTCTTCAAAAGAAATCAGAGATCCCCCCCACGGATTGACGGCGATCGCGCATAGGGCAAGAACACGAAGTGTCCCCTCCGAAACTATTCGCGAGGAATAATCAAGCCCACCCTGTCGTATGAGAATATCCAGACTTCCCCGCCTCTTATCAAGGTCGACCGAAAGATCATCAACACTGGGAACAAGGGAACGAAGCGTCCGCTTGGCCGCGCGGAAGAGCAGGGGTTCTTCCATTTGAAGGCGATA
>CAYUME010000105.1:0-10692 GCA_964445475.1 uncultured Planctomycetia bacterium | reverse complement strand
TTTCCGTGGCCGGCGCCGTGCCCTCCGCCGCCTTCCCCGCCTCCCGCAGGAACTCCTCCACCCGCGCCACCGGCATCGGCCGGCTCAGCAGGTAGCCCTGCACCTCGGCGCAGTGGCGGCCGGTCAGGTAGGCGAGCTGCTCCTCCGTCTCGACCCCCTCCGCCGACACCGTCATGCCGAGGCTGCGCGCCAGCTGGATCACCGTGCGGACGATCTCCGCCTCCTCGCCCGTGGCCGTCTGCATCCGGCTCACGAAGGCCCGGTCCACCTTCAGGGCCCCCGCGGGGACCTGCTTGAGCGGGGCGAAGCAGGAGCCGTCCGGTCCGAAGTTCTCGATGTGGAGCTGGACGGCCAGGGCGCGGACCTGGCCGAGGACCGCCGCGGTCGACTTGATGTTCTCCAGGATCGCGCTCTCGGTCACCTCCAGCGTCAGGTCGCGCGGATCGAGCCCGGTGTTCTCGAGGGTCCAGCGGAGCTGCTCGACGAAGCCCTTCTCGAGGAGCTGGCGGCTCGAGACGTTGACGCTGACGCGGAGGTGCGGTTCGGCGGGGAACCGGGCCTGCCAGGCGCGCATCTGCCGGCAGGCCTCGCGGATCACCCAGAATCCGATGGGACCGATCAGGCCGGTCTCCTCCGCGACCGGCAGGAAGGCGTCGGGGGCCAGGAGCCCTTCGCGGGGGTGCTGCCAGCGGACGAGCGCCTCGAAGCCGAGGATCCGGCGGTCGTCGACGGCGACGATCGGCTGGTAGACGACGCGCAGCTCGCCCCGCTCGAGCGCCCGCCGCAGCTCCGTCTCGCGCTGGAGCAGCGTCACCGCCTGCGCGTGCATCGACCGGTCGAAGACCTCGTGGCGGGCGCGGCCGTTCGCCTTCGCGCGGGACATGGCGAGGTCGGCGTCGCGCAGGATCTCCACCGCGGACGCATATTACCCCGGCCCGAAGGCGATGCCGACGCTGGCGGAGGTGAAGACCTCCGTCCCGGCGAGGGGGATGGCGGAGGCCATCGCCTGCTGGATGCGCTCGGCGACGCGGAGGGCGTCCCCCGGCCCGCCGATCTCTTCGAGGAGGATCGTGAACTCGTCGCCGCCGAGGCGGGCGACGGTGTCGCCGGGGCGGAGGCAGGCCTCGAGGCGGCGGGCGGCGGCGGCGAGGAGGGCGTCCCCCGCCTCGTGCCCGAGGCTGTCGTTAACGCCCTTGAACCGGTCGAGGTCGAGGAAGAGGACGGCGAAGGGTCCACCGGGGCGGCGCCGGGCCCGGCCCAGGCGGTGGCCGAGCCGGTCCATGAAGAGGGCCCGGTTCGCCAGCCCCGTCAGCGGGTCGTTGAAGGCCATGCGGACGAGCTGCTCCTCCGCCCGCTTCCGGTCGGTGATGTCGCGCGAGATGCCGAACGTCCCGACGATGGCGCCCGACGGGTCCCGGAGCGGGGCCTTCGAGGTGGAGACCCAGTGGACGGCGCCGTCCGGGAAGGTCTCCTTCTCCTCCTTGCCCACGATCGGGCGCCCCGTGCGCATGACCTCCCGCTCGTCCGCCAGGGCCGGGTCGGCGTGCTCCGGCGTGAAGAAGTCGGCATCCGACTTGCCGAGCATCAGGGCGGGATCGGGGAGGTTGAACCGGGCCGCGTGCGCGCGGTTGCAGAGGGTGAAGCGGCTCTGCAGGTCCTTGAAGTAGATGTGGTCCGGGATGGTGTCCATCAGCGTGTTGAGGAGGTAGAGCTTCTCGGCCAGCGCCGCCTCCGCCGCTTTCAGCCGCGTGATGTCGTGCGAGATCCCGAAGACGCCGACGATCGCCCCCTCGGGATCCCGGATCGGCATCTTGGTCGTGGCGACCCACGCAACCCGTCCGTCCCGGTGCGTCCCGCGCTCCTCGCGCGCGACCACCGGCGTGCCCGTCCGCAGGATCTCCAGCTCGTCCCGCCGGAACCGCTCCGCCTCCTCCGCGGGGTAGAAGTCGCGATCGGACTTCCCGACGGCCTTCGCGGGGTCGTCGAGACCGTAGAGGGCGGCCAGCGCGCGGTTGATGCGGAGGTAGCGCCCCTCGCGGTCCTTGAAGTAGATGTAGTCCGGCACCGTGTCGGCCAGCGTGTCCATCAGGAAGGCGGCATTCCGAAGGCAGTCCCCCGGCATCACCGGGGGAGGATTCGGACGATCGGGCATGGGCGTGCGCACCTCCAAGAAAGCACGGGCTGCCGTGCATTTTATGTGGCGCCGCCCCCCGTGTCGCCTTATTTTGTGCGTCGGCCGCGTCCGCCCTTTTCAAGGAGACCGGGATGACCGCCGCCCGTCGTGCCGGCCGGACGACAGGACTGTTCGCGCTCCTGGCCCTGGCGACGCCGCCGCCGGCGGCGCCCGCCGACACGGGGCCGGACGTCTACCTGCTGATCGGCCAGTCCAACATGGCCGGCCGCGCCCCGATCCCGGCCGATGCACAGGGTCCCCTCGACCGGTGCGTCCTGCTCAACGACCGCGACGTCTGGGAGCCGGCGACCAACCCTCTCAACCGCTACTCGACGATCCGCAAGGACCTGAAGATGCAGAAGCTCGGGCCCGGGTGGGGCTTCGCCCGGGCGCTCCTGGAGACGGATCCGAAGGCCCGGGTCGGCCTCGTCGTGAACGCCAAGGGCGGAAGCCGGATCGAGGAGTGGCGGAAAGGGGAGAAGTTCTTCGACGAGGCGGTCCGGCGCGCGAAGGCCGCCGCGAAGGCCGGGACGCTCCGCGGCATCGTCTGGCACCAGGGGGAGTCGAACGCGAAGGACGCCGACTACCTCGACAAGCTCAAACAGCTGGTCCTCGACCTGCGCGCCGCCTTGGGGCAGCCGGCCCTCCCGTTCGTGGCGGGACAGGTCGCGGGGGAGAGCCCCGTCAATGCCCGCCTGGCGCAGCTGCCCGGCACGGCACCGGGAACGGCCTGCGTCTCCGCGGAGGGGCTGAAGACGATCGACAACGTCCACTTCGACGCCGCCGGCCAGTTGGAGCTGGGGAGGCGCTACGCGGAGGCGATGCGGAAGCTGCAGATGACGAAATGACGGATGCGGACAGGCGCCTCAATAGCCCATTCGCCTCCACGCCAGGCGTCTCCAGGGCATGCCCCGGGGAAAGGGGGAGTGAAGTTCCCCGCCCCGGAGGGGCGGGGCTTCCAACAGCAACAACCTTGCGAAACCCGCCGAAGCCTGACCTGAATCGTAAACGAGGTCCGGCCCGGCCCTTCCTCCCCACCCCACAGGGGTGGGGCTTCCGGGCGAAGGCGGGTGAGTCAGGCGTCGGGGGAGGCGGGGAAAGGCGCCTGAAGGGCCCTTGCCGGCCCCCGGCTTCAAAGCCTCCCCTCCCCGCAGCGGCTCTGAACCTCGCGGAAATGATTCGACCTCTTTGCGCTCGCTGTACCCGATGCGGCACCGGCTTGAATCAGCCGGGCGGAGCGGACGCTACTTCGGCCCGATGGGGCCCGCCCGGATCAGCCGCCCGATCACCGGCTGGATCGCATCGGCCAGCACGGCATAGCCCCGGCTCGTCAGGTGCGTGCCATCGGTGAACAGCTCCGGCTTGAGCGAGCCGTCTGCGTCGAGAAAACGGTCCTGCAGATCGAGAAAGACCACTTCGTCTTCCGGGTAGGCGTACCCGGCGAGGAGGCGGTTGGTGTCCTGGCACTTGAGCCACTTCGTCCGGTTCTTCACCGGCAGGATGCCGAGCACGATGACGCGCGTGCTCGGCAGCCGGCGACGGAACGCCTGCGCGACCGCGCGGACGCCGTCGGCCACATCGCCGGGCGGGGTGTCGATGCCCAGGTCCCATTTCACGTTGCCGCCGTCGCTCTGCGTCACCACGTAGTTGTTGGTCCCGCAGAGCAGCACCGCGACGCGAGGCGCCCGGCCGGGGGGAAAGTCGAGGTTGCCGTGCGTGACGCGGTAGAGCATCACCGGCGTGATGTCGCCGGAGTTGCCCATGTTGATCGGGTTGTACGTCCCGAAGCGCTGTTCCCAGACCGCCTGGCCGTGGGCCGGCACCATCGACCAGCCCAGCGTGATCGAGTCGCCGAAGAACACGACCTGCGATCCGTCGGCCTGCGCGACCGCCTGATTCACCCGCTCAAACTGGCCTCGCCAGTAACCGTCGCGAATGGCATCGGGCATCGTCGTGCTGGGTGAAGCGCGGATCGGGTCCCAGAACGCCGGACCCGCCGGCCGATCCGGCGTACCGTCGGCTTGGCGGGTGGCGCCGCCCTGCGGACTTGTGCAGGCCACCCCAACCCAAGCGAAAACCGCCAAGACGGTGACAACGCACGAACCCCGTGGCCTCAGGATGGTCATCACGGCCCGCCCTCTCTGCGTCAATGATTTCGGGGCGTCACATGACTCGGAAAGGGCTATTGTCTCATCGTCGCGATTCGGCACGGCATAGGCCCGATTGGAGTCCCCGGGCGCGGGACCCGGGAGAAACTATAGGCGGGATTGCACGGATTGGCAAGAGGGAGGGGCGGGTTTCCGGGGGCGAGAAGGCCCCGGAAGGGCCGTTATCGGATACCGCAGACAGACTTCCCCCTCCTCGCAGCGGTTCGAACCGCGCGGAAAGGATACGGCCCTATTGGCTCACCGACGCGGGTTGCCTTCCCACAACGCGGCAACGAGCGCATACCCGGCCGCGTCCTGGTCCTTCAGCTCGCAGCGGATGAACGGGTAGTGATCGTTGACCAGGAAATAGCTCTCCATCAGCTCGGCAAAGTACTGCCTTTCGCCGGCCAGGGCGGGATGCGGCACGCGCTGACCGTCGAATCGCAGCACCGATTTGTATCCGCCGTCTTGGGTGGCCTGTTCGTAGGCGGCGTGAATCGTCCGGCCCAGCTCGGAGTCCTTCTTCGCGGCGTGGCGGTCGTAATAGGCCAGCGCCAGCTCGTGCAGCACGTCGGACTGCTGGAGCAGCGCCCACGTCGCCATGCGCTGCGGGTCGCGGATCTCCACGGCCCCCCGCTTGTCGGGATTCTCCTCCTCGCCGGCCGGCGGCCCGCCGCTGTCGCAATAGCGGATGTACGGCCCTCCCCGGCCGATCTCCAGCCAGATCGGCACCTCGTGCAACTGCTTGCGGCCGGGCTCGGCGATGAAGTGGTCGATCATGTGCAGCTTGTAGCTCAGCAGCGCCATCATCGCGGCACAGAGCCCCGGCTGATCCGCCAGCTGCGGGCTGACGTAGACGCGCCAGCCGTTGAGGTCGCGCCGGTCGTATCGGGCAGTGGGGGGGCTGTCCGCCGCGGCCTCGGGATCGCCGGCCCGCGCCGGGAGGTCGGCCCCCGGCCGCACCTGCTGCTGGTAGGCCGCCAGGTCCGTCTCCAGCTTCACCACCTGTTCGGAGTCCACGCCCCAATAGCGCTCGACGAACCGGGCCATCTGCGGATCGTGATCCCGCAGCTCTGCGCGGACGAACGGATAGATGTCGTTGACGGCGAAATAGGCCTCCGAGCTTTCGGCCCAGTATTCCATGCGATTGCTGCGGGCGTAGTGGGAGCCGGTCCGGCCGTCCCAGATCATGACCTTCTCGTACCGCCCCGCCTTCATCATGCGCTCGTAGTGGGCCTGGCTTTCCGCATTGCCGTAGTCGCGGCCCTTTCCGATGAAGTGATAGTCGTAGCCGTGCGCCAGTTCGTGGAAGACGACGAAGGGATGGCGATAGCTGTCGCCCACGTGGGTCTTGACGCTGAGCGACATGAACGAGGGGAAGTCCCGGGGGATCGGGTACCCGCGCTCGAGCAGCCAGGCCCGCTCGGGGTGATACGACAGGTCCACCTTCTCCTGGTACTCGATCCAGATGGCGGTGTGCTTCTGCATGTCGCTCACCGCCAGGGCCGGGACGGCCAGCTTGATCTGGTAGAGCTCCCACCCCAGGTGCTCGAGCGTCCGTGCCGTCTGTTCGGGGTGTTGCTTGGGCACGTCGCGATTGATGTAAGCGGTCCAGCCTTCCAGGTTGCGGACCTCGAAGCGGTCATCGGGCCCCGGCTTCGCGGCCGGTTTTTCGCCCGGGGGATCCTGCGCCATAGCCGGCAAGTTCAGCAGGCAGGCGATCAGGCCTAGAGCGCGGGTCATCATCGTGCGGCCCCCCGGCAGTTTGTGAGCCGGCTCGATCAGGGATTGGCGAAGGCTCAATTCCCGATATACAATATAATGGTGTACTATGCGGGGATCGATCTGGGCAAGAGGAAGAGCCACGTCACGGTGATCACGGCGGAACGGGAGGTCGTGGAGGATCTGAAGATCTAGAACGACCCGAAGGAGTTCACTCGGGTCTTCCGAAAATACAAGGGCACGTCAGATCGGCTAGCCACGGAGGCTGCGGCGTCGTGGGCTGGATCGAGGTTGTTCTCCGCCGGGGGGGGGATCCATCTTTCCCACCCGTCAGTTCCTGTACGACACCCCCGTCCGCTCCTGCCAGGCCTCGAGCCGCGCGCGCATCGCCTCCAGGTCCTTCCGGCAGGCCGGGTCGCCGGCCAGATTCTTCATCTCCCCGGGGTCCGCCGCCAGGTCGAAGAGCGCCTCCTCCGGGCCGGCGAAGTCGAGCGCCCAGTACGTGAGCGAGCCCACCC
Organism: uncultured Planctomycetia bacterium; assembly: GCA_964445475.1. Taxonomy (GTDB): domain Bacteria; phylum Planctomycetota; class MHYJ01; order CAYUME01; family CAYUME01; genus CAYUME01. The sequence goes on along the minus strand of CAYUME010000105.1, from coordinate 4,132 downwards.
GCAGCAGCCGCCCGACTTCGCTCTCGACCACCAGCTCCTCGCGCCAGGACTCCGGGGCGCGCCCCTCCGCCAGCGGCCGGACGCTCCGGCCGAGAAGCCCCTTCGGCGGCGCGATCCCGGCGTAGTCGCAGGCCGTGGGCAAGAGGTCCAGGCCGTTGACGACGAAGTGGTCCGCGTCGACGGTTCCCGCCTTCGTCACGCCCTTCCACGTCACGAGAAAGGGGACCCGGATGGCCTCCTCGTAGAGCAGCGTCTTGTGCTCGATGCGGTGCGCACCGTCCAGGTCGCCGTGGTCGCTGGTGAAGACGATCAGCGTCTTCTCCGCGCGGCCGCCCTCGCGCAGGGCGTCCAGGACGCGGCCGATCTCGGCGTCCACCCGCTCGGTCAGCCGGCCGTAGGCCCACCGGTGCAGCCGCCAGCGCGCGTCCGTCCACGTCGTCCGCGCGTGCCACTTGAAGGGGCGCTGCTGGAGGAAGGCCTCGACGGCCTTGGGCTCGCCCGCCGTGGGCTCGAGGTTGGCGGGGACGGGCGGGCAGCGCGTCGCGTAGAACTCCGATTCCGGCACGCCGTCGGGCATCTGGAGCGCCTCGCGGAGCGCCTGGGCGGCGGCGTGCCTCCCCTCCTTCTTCTCGTAGTCCTGGATGGCCATGTAGCAGATGTCGTGGGGGTTGATGAACGAGGCGAAGAGGAAGAAGGGCTTCTCGCGCTCCTCGCGCACGAAGGCCGCACAGGCATCGGCCAGCGCGCCGCGCTCGTCGCCCGTCAGCATCCGGTAGCCCACTTTCCGGATGTCGCCCATCCCCGCGCCGGTCGGAAGGTGGACCTTGCCGCCGTAGGCGACGTCGTATCCGGCCTGCTGCATCAGCCGGCCCAGCGTGGCGGTCTCGAGGCCGGGAAACGGAGTCGTCCGCTTGGAGTCCCCGTTGTGTCGCATGCCGATGACGCTGGGATAGCAGCCGGTCTGGAGGCTGAAGCGGCTGGGGACGCAGACGGGGTTGGCGGCGTAGGCGCGCTCGAACCGGACGCCGTGCGCGGCCAGCCAGTCCATCGCGGGCGTCTTCAGGTGCGGGTTCCCCGCGCAGCTCATCATGCCGGCGTGCTGCTGGTCGGTGACGATCACGAGGATGTTGGGCTTGTCCGGCGCGGCGGCGGCGGGGAGGGCCGGGAGCAGCGCAATAATCGGAAGGAATCGGATCACGGGAAGGGCCTCCAGGGTGGCACGCTGGCGTCCACGATCAGGTGCGCCGGACGGGGGCGAGCATACGCCGGGAACGTTTCAATCCCCGCGGACCGCCCCCAGCCGTCACCCGCCTCCGCCCGGGCCCGACTCCGACAAGGCTACGGCGGGCTTCGCCCGTCGATTCTCATCAACATATAGGCGAGGAGGCTTCATGGTCGGGATTTGTACCGCACCACCAGGCTCGCCCGCGGGTTCGCGATCGGGAGGGGGAACGCGTCCATCATCTCGCGGCCGGTCATCGTCTTCGAGGTCCGCGCCAGCGCCTCGTCGACGAACTCCACCGCGTAGGTCGCGTCGGGCCGGAGGCCACCGAGCTTCGCGTCGATCCCGATGTACGGGCAGTCCCGGCGCCGGAAGGCGAGGACGAGGCCGGCGTCGAGGTCGGGGCGGTGCAGCTGCCAGGCGGCGAACTGGTCGGGCGCCGTCGTGTGCGCGGTCAAGGGATAGAAGTCGCCGTACCAGTATTTCCGGTTCTCCCGCGCCTCGGCCAGGGTGTCCTTCGCGAGCGCCCGCGGGAAGCCGTCATCGAGGAAGGCGAACTGGGCGATGGCACCGGCGGAGGCGGCGCTGCGGACGACGTACGGCTCGGGCGACCAGGCGCAGGAGAGGTGGAACGGAAGATAGAGGTTGAGCCCGCACATCTGGGCCTGGTCCCAATCCTCGCGCCCGGGCCCGCAGGCCGTGTCGCTCTGCCAGAGGGGGATGGAGCGCAGGCAGGTCTCGAGGTCGATGCGCCTCCCGCCGCTGGCGCAGTTGTCGACCACGAGCCCCGGGTGCGCTGCGATCAGGCCGTCCCACAGGGCGTAGTGCCCCTCCACGTAGCGGATCTCTGTCATCCCCTGCCGGTCGGGGGCGTCGTTGCGGCGCCAGAATGGAAGCGGGTCGATGTTGAAGTCGTTGCGGTACCAGTCCAGGCCGTACTCGGAGATCCGGCTCGACAGCAGGTCGGCCAGCCAGCGGTGCGCGGCCGGGTCGTCGAGCTTGTAGAGCCCGCCCTGCTCCCCGCCGTGGACGAACGCGGGGTGCTCGCGGGCGATCGCGCTCCCCGGCGCGACGCGCTCGGGCTCGAACCAGAGGATGAAGCCCAGTCCCGCGCGGTGGGCGGCGTCGCTCACCGGCTTGAGTCCGTTCGGAAACTCCTTCGGCTTGGCCGACCAGTTCCCCACGCCGTTCGGGAAGTCGCCCGGGAACCAGGCGGCGTCGAGCCAGAGGAAGGTCGCGCCGCAGTCGGCGGCGGCCTTCGCCGCGGCGATCTGCCCGGCCTCCGTCGGCCAGACCGGGTGGCCCCGATAGCGGTCGTAGTTCTGCCAGAAGACGGGCATGACCACGGGCTTCCCATCCCGCCCCGGGACGTGCTGGAAGAGCATCAGGCGCCGGAAGCGGTTGTGCGCGGCGAGGCGGTCTCCCGTCCACGGCATCAGGAGGATGCGCGGGGTGCGGATCGACTCGCCGGGGCGGAGGACGAGACGCGTCCGCTCCTGGCCCGCGCGGAGGCGCGTCCGCCCCGCGGCGTCCCGCTCCACCGACGCCGCCCACTGGCCCGACCAGCCGATCGCGACGACGACGCCCCGCCCGCCGCGCTCGACGTTGAAGAACGGGAAGGCGCCGTTCGAGGGCCGGCCGCCGACGGGCGCCATCCGGTGGCCCTCGCCGGGCGCGAGGGAGCGGGCGAAGGGAAGAAACGAGCGCTCGGTGCAGTCGTCGCCGTGGAGGCCGTGCAGCGTCAGCGGAACGTTCCCCGAGGCGAGGGACGCATCGAGGGCCTGGATGCCCTCGAGCATCGGCGCGTCCTTGTCGCCGCCGTTTTCAAATCGGAGCAGCCACTCCACGGCGGGGTAGCGCTTGAACGTGACGACCTCGGCGGTCACGCGCAGCTTCGTCTCCGGGTCGGTCCACCGGATCCGGCGCTCCGTGCGCGCGCCCGCGTCCTTCGTCTCGGCCTCCCGCGTCCACGACGGCAGGAGGTCGGAGGACGGCTTACCGCCATAGACGAATGAGAACGGGGGCGCCGTCGCGGCGAGCAGGCGGCCGACCGGGGCCTCGTCCAGCCGGAGCTCGCGGCCGTCGCCCAGGACGACGCGCGCGTCCGCCCAGTCCGCCTGGTCCCAGCCCGTCCCGTCGGCCGTCGCGTCCACCTTCAGGACGATCCGCGCCGTGCCGTCCGGGAGGGGGAGGTCGACGGCGACGGGCTCGTCGTCGTACCGGAGGGTCGGGGAACGGAAGGCCTCCTTCCCGGCGATCTCGACGGCGAACTGGACGCTGCCCTTGCCGGAGCGGGTGTCGTCGTTGTGGTCGAGGCCGGCGTCGGCGCGGAAGGCCTTCGCGCCGGGGGGGAGGCGCACGAGGATCTCGCTGACGGCGTGGGTGCCGAGCCCGCGCGCGTAGGACTTCGACCCGATCCGGAGCGGGGTCTTGATGCAGGACCGGCCGAGCTCGAGCGCGGCATGGTCCTGGCGGCGGAGCTCGAGCTCGATGCGGGCGGGTCCGGCGGGCGGCGCGGCGCCCGCGAAGGCGGCGGCGGCCCAGGCCGCTGCGTCCGCGCACTCCGCGGGGGAGGCCATGATCGCGTCGTCCGGCGCGTCGGCGGGGATGTCGACGTCGTCCACCGGTGCGGCGGACAGCGGAAGCGCAACGAGGACAAGGAGGACGGGGGTGTGGAGCGGGGTGAACGACATGAAAGGGCCTCCGGACTGAGAAGCGGAGGCCCGCATTGGAGCACCGCGGCGCGAAGGGCGTCAAACGAATTAGCACCTACCTGTTTTTTACACAGGATTGACTTCGAGAAGGGCGCCCGTGCTCTACGATTATTACAGAGAGACGATTTCCACCCGAACGCTGCTTGCGCAGATCAGGGGGAAGGATATGCGGATTCCATGCCTCGTCGCGCTGCTG
>CAYUME010000104.1:4428-10727 GCA_964445475.1 uncultured Planctomycetia bacterium | reverse complement strand
CGGTTCATCGTGATCACCCCGCGCGCGCAATACCAAGGTGCGCGGGGGCGGTGCCGGAAGGGTTGGGCGGCCGGCCTGTGTTACGAGGACACGCCGTAGGCCCGGGTGGCGAGCCTTCTTGGCCGCCTCGCGTCGTTGCTCGGCCAGGCGCTGGAGAAACGCGCGGCGCGCGATAAGGCCGGCCCGCCCGATCGAGCCGTGCACGAACAACTGAGAGGCGCATCGGTAGCATTTCTGCAGATCGCCGCCCTTGACCGCTTTCCACTCCGCCATTTCACCGCAGAGGGCGCAGGTGCGTCCCGCGTTCAGGATGGCCTCCCGGATCTCCAGTTCGAACACGTGGTTGAGTTTTTTCGCGGACAGAGCACTCGCCTCGGAGATAGCCTCAGCGCGCAGGATGGCGATGGCTTTCGCTTCACGGCAGTCCTGGTCGAGGATGCGCCGATAATGCAGATCAAGCGACTTGCGATACGACATGGCGTGGGGAGGGAAGTCCCGGTTCACGTCCATGAAGCTCGATGTCGCGCGCTCGGAGTTCATGAAGAGCCGCATGCGGCAGTACCGGCACGAATAGTAGGGCCTTCCCACGGCTGAAATCTTGACTATCCCTGGCGAGGCACACAAGGGGCAGAACGCATCCACGTCGCGTACATCCAAGCACCAAGGCTCGGGCGATTTCCCCGTTCTCTCGAACCTATTGGTCTGCATGGTTTCATACCTCCAGTATTCTTCCGGAATTATAGTTGGATCATTTGGTAAAAGCAATATGTGTTATTGACATCCTTCTGCGCAGCACATATAATTGAAGTCGCATGAGACATGAAAAGCCGGAACCCAAAGCGCTTGGCATCGGCGAGCGGATCGCCCGGTTGATCGAAGAACGGGGGATCTCGCGGACGATTCTGGCTGAGAAGGCGCAGCTCTCGTCGTCTGCGGTGTCGAGCCTCATCGGCGGACACCGTCAACCGGGCATAGAGGTAGTCAGTCGGCTGGCGGAGGCGTTGGGGACGTCATGTGATTTCCTGATCGCTGGGAAATCCGCCGTTACGCCTCAGCAGGCGGAGCCGAAACCGCCGGAGATGAGTCCGGGCGCGCAGGCCCTTCTCTCCCGGTGGAAGGCGCAAGCCGATCAGAAACCGAGTCGGTTCCGTCGGCGCGCCCAGGACGTCGCGCCGTTCCGAGAGCGCATGGCGACGAAACGAAAGCGTCTTGAGGCCTGGGAATTGGAGATGCGAGACGAGGTCTTGATCTGCTGGAAGGCGCTGGCGTCGGAACCGGTGAAACGGCAGGCGGCAAGCAGTCTTTTGTCCTTTTTCGTGCGCTACAAATTGCCTCTCCGCCGTTGGGGGCTACGGCGATTCATACCGGGAGAATGCGAGCCCCGGTCGCTGATGGCATACACGGAGAATCCAGCCGACGACCAGATCCCCGGGTACCTGAAAAGTATCTCGCCCGTCAAGCTGCGCATCCTGCACGATTACCTTCGCGACCTCCTGGGGCTCCCGACCCGCGTGGTGAAGGAGCCGAAGACGATCCCACCCTCCGAGCCCGGGTTGCCCGGGGAGGCCGTTCCCCCGCCTGATTCAGCGAGGTGAGCCATGAATGATCCGCTTCTTGCGATCCGGCAGGTGGCCGAGCGGTTGGGTATGACGGAGCTCGCCGCGCGGCGGGCGATCGAGCGGGGGCTGCTTCCGGTTGTCCGCATCGGCCGGCGGATCCGCGTCAAGTCGTCCGACCTCGAGCGGCTCATCGCGCTGAACACGAGCGAGCCGTCGAAGCCGTAGGGCGCGACGGCCGCGGGGGCGGCCGCGCGACACGGGGTGGGGAACCCTTGCTGGGGAGCAAGCCATGAAGATCTACTCGCGGACGGACCGGCACGGCGCCGAGCGGTGGTACGTCGACTTCACGTCGGAGGGGCGCCGGCACCGCGTCCACGTCGGCGCGAGCCGGGCCGACGCCGTCGCCTGGGTCGAGCAGGCCCAGGGCAAGCGGTCGCAGGAGCGGCTCCTCGAAAAGCTCTACGGCGACGACCCCGCCTTCCGGAACGTCGAGCCGATCCCCTGCGACGCATTTTTCCTCCGTTACTACGTCCGCATCTCGCTGGCCTTGAAACGCGCCTGGCGGCGCGACGCGGATGTCTTCGGGAGCTTCGTGCGGCACTTCGGCGGCTCGTACCCCGGGGGGCTCGCGCACTGGCCGTGGCCGGAGCGGGGCGAGGCGTTCGACGCGTACAAGGCGCGGGTGGAGGGGTACCTGGAGACGTTCAAGGGGACGGGGCCGCGGCTCACCGCGATCCACCCGGAGCAGATCCAGAAGTACATGTCGGACCGGCTGGCGGAGCCCGCCGGCCGCAAGGCCGCGGCCGGGGCGCCGGTGGCGGACACGACGCCGGAGGCCGGGGCCGCGCCGCGGAAAAGCATCTCGCAGGCGACGCTGAACCGCGAGCTGGAGCTCCTCTCCAACCTCTTCAACGTCGCGATCAGCTGGGGCTTCGCGCGGCACAACCCGGCCTCGTCGAAGGCGGTCCGGCGCTTCCGGGTTCAGAGCCTGCGGGAGCGGTACCTGACGGTCGAGGAGGAGAAGCGGCTGTTCGCCCTGCTGCCGGAGCCGGCGCACAGCGTGGCCTTGACGTCCCTCCACACGGGGTTGCGATTCATGGAGGTGCTCAGCCTCGAGCCGGTTAATGTTGATTTGGAACGTCGAATGATTACAATTACCGCGACCAACAGCAAGAGCCAGCGGGTCCGTCACGTCCCGCTCAACGACATGGTGCTGGGGGTCCTGGCGAAGGCCATGGCGGGCGGGGTGGGCAGGCCGCGGGTCTTCACGTACGCGGACGGGACGAACGTCAAGTCGATCCGGACGGTGTTCGCGAAGGCGGTGAAGGCGGCGGGGCTGACGGGCTTCCGCTTTCACGATCTGAGGCACACGTTCGCGAGCCGGCTGGTGAGCCGGGGGGCGGACCTGAACACGGTGAGGGAGCTCTTGGGCCACCGGGACTTCACGACCACGCTGCGGTACGCGCACTTGGCGCCGTCGACGAAGCAGGCGGCGGTGGAGCTTCTTATGGGTGACGAAGTTGGCACGAAGTCGACAAAAACGACTTCCGACGCGAGTCCAGAAAAGTCGCAAGTACTAGGGAAATAAGCAGTTCGCCAGGGTAGCTCAACGGCAGAGCAGCGCTTTCGTAAAGCGCAGGTTATGGGTTCGAATCCCACCCCTGGCTCGTAAGCCTTCTCGCGCAACGACGTTGCGCATGCCCTCTGTCGCCTTCCTGAGCCGTATCGGGATCCCATCGTCTGCGTTGTCGGTTCCTCTCGCCGGCGCTTTCTCGGTTCCCTCCCATTGAGCTGCCGGGATCCCTCGGGTCGAATCGGGCGATCCTAGACATCCAGGGTGTCGTCCTTCTGGCCCTCGATTTTAGCCCGGATCACGGCCTGCTGCTCCTCCGGCAACGCCCGGATCGCCTCCATTAGGGTCAGGACTTGCCGGCGCGTGCCGTAAAGCTGGTCGAGCAGCGAGAGCACGACCGGCATGGCCCCCGCATCGATCTCCAGCTCCCGGCGCAAGTCCCGGATCAGGCGGGCGCGGGCGACGTCGACGTCGGTGAAATGAAGCGTCCCGGCCTCGCGCAACGGGACGATCCATCCCTCCTGGACCCAGAAGGACAGGTCCGTCTCCTCCACCTCCAGCATCACCAGGATCTCGTCGAATCGCATGAGGGGCCGCCGATCCATGACGTAAGACAAATTACCACCGGCGCACCGTGTAGGGGTGGCGGGGGGCCCAGCGTTCGATCCACTCCGTCAGCTCCGGATCCGGCGGGTCCGGCAGCTCCACCCGGAGGCGGACGTACTCGTCTCCGCGCGTTCCGGTCTGCGCCTCCGGGACCCCTTTTCCGTTCAGCCGCAGGACGGTGCCCGTCTTCGATCCCTTGGGGACGGTCATCGTCACCAGGCCGTCGATCGTCGGCACGTCCACCCGGCCCCCGAGGATCGCCTCCTGGATCGTCACCGGCAGGTCCAGGTGGATGTCGCGTCCCCGGCGCTCGAAGTACGGGTGCGGTTCGACCCGGATCTCGATATAGGCGTCGCCGGCGGGGCCTTCCCCCCTTCCCGGCAGACCCTGCCCGCGCAGGCGGAGCACCTGGCCGCTCTCGACGCCGGGCGGGATCCGGACCTCGAGCGTCCCGCTTCCGTCGAACCGGAGCGTCTTCCGCGCGCCGCGCGCGGCGTCCAGGAACCCGACGTCCAGGGCGTAGCGCACGTCCAGGCCCGGGCGGGGACGGGCCTGGGCGGCGTGAGGCCCGCGGGCGCCGCCGAAAAAGGCGTAGAGGATGTCGTCGGGGAACTCCTCCCCCGCGCCGGAGAAGGGATCGTATTTCGCCCCCTCGGGACCCTCGGCGTAGGTCCGGTAGCGGCGGACGTCCTCGCGCTCGGCCCCCGAGGTGTCGATCTCGCCGCGGTCGTACCGCGCACGTTTCTGGGGATCGGAAAGGATCGCATAGGCGGCCGCCGCCTCCTTGAACTGCGCCTCCTTCTCCTTGTTCCCCGGGTGGAGGTCCGGATGCAGGTCCTTCGCCAGCCGGCGATAGGCCTGCTTGATGTCGTCCGGACTCGCGGTGCGCGGCACGCCGAGGATAGCGTAGAGGTCTTTCATGCTTGCCCGGTTGTTGACGCGATTCGCCCTTCCTGTATCATTCCGGTCCCGACCGTGCAAGCGGTATCTCAGGACAGACACCGCCTTCGGAAGGCGGTTGCAGCCGGGACGATTCCCCGGACTACTTCGCGAGATAGTTCTGGTGAACGGGCGCCGCGTCGGGGGCCGCGTTCATCTTGAGGTCCCGGTACTCGTACCGGACCGCCTTGCCCGTCTCCTGCGTCTTCAGGTGCATCGACTCCGCGAGCTGCTCCTCCTTCCCCTCCGCCTTGGCCGGCTCCGCGAGAAAGGCGAGGACCTCGTTCCGGTCCGGCGGGCGGGCGCCTTTCGTCTCCGGGTCGCGCGCCAGCGTCGCCTCGAGGGCGTAGGACTCCACGAGCTTGCGGGAGATCTTCCGGAAGAGGGCCGACGACCCGTACACGTCGGCGGCCATGATCTTCCCGTTGACCGCCACCACGAGTCCCAGGCCGTCGGCGACGCCCTCGACCCGGGGGAGCAGGGCCTTCACGTAGGCCTCGCGGTCGTCGCGGAGCGTGTCGTTCTCCACGATGGCGTTGTAGGTCCCGGTCGACGAAAGCCCCCCAACGGCCGGACGCGCGTCGGGGTCGACCCGCTGCGCCCTCTGCGCGGGCCGGGACTGAGGGGCATCCGCTCCGGCCGGGGCCTGCTGCGGGCCCGCCGCCGGCGCCTGCGCGAGGACGAGCGCGGCCGCTTTCGTCTCCTGCCGGGCCACCTCCTCCCAGACTTTCGACTGGTCCTTGGCCCCTTGGATGCTCATCTTCATGGCGTTGGCGCCGACCACGGTGGTGTTGGCGCTGAAGGCCAGCCCGCCCTCCTTCTGGGTCCACCGGCCGTGCTCGACGCAGAAGGTATCGACCGCCTTCGGCGGGGCGTGCGGCTCGATCGCGATGTCGATCCCGATCGTCCGGTCCTGCTTGCCGCCCTTGACGACGTCGCCGGCCTGCAGGAAGAGCCAGCGGTCGGACTTGTTCTCGACCTCGAGGGCGTTGACCTCGGCCTGGTCCTGCCCCTCGCGGGCCCCCTTCTCCCGGACGGCGACGGTCCCGGCGGCCAGTCCTTCGTCGAGCGTGATGTAATCCCGCGTGTCGGTCGTTTTTCCGCGCACCACATAGACCGCCAGGTTCCCGTGCACGTGCGGCCCATCCAGGGTGGCGTCTCCGGGGCCTGTCGTCGTGGGGGCCGGCGTGGCGGCCGCGCCGCCGGGGCCGCCCGGGGCTTTCCCGTCGCCGCCGGAGCAACCGCACAGCATCGCGAGCAGTGTCCACGTCCCCCAGGTCGTGCGCATGGCCTGTCTCCTTGACCCCGACCCGACGGAAAGCCGCCCGGCCCCGAATCCCGGCACGTGTCGGGCGGCGCCCTTTCTTCCTAGTATAGACGCGCGATCGACGCCGGTGTTCGGTGAAATCGACGTTTGACACGACTTTTACAGGGGCCGGAAAGGGCGTGAGGACGGCACGTGCGTCGTGGGGCTTGCGTCCGGCGAAGGAGGGAGGCGGAGGCCGGACCCGCGGGCCGCGGTCGGCCTCCCGGCGGCTCAGGAGCCGGCTTGCGAGGCCGCGATCACCCGCTCCAGCGCCCGGCGGAAGAGCACCGCGCGCGGGTCCTGCTTGTAGGCCCGG
>CAYUME010000104.1:0-4418 GCA_964445475.1 uncultured Planctomycetia bacterium | reverse complement strand
CGCTCCAGCGCCTCGGCCGTCTCGGTGTGGTTGTTGCGCTTCGCGAGATCCAGGGCCGTCTCCCCGCCCCGGTCCTTCAGCGCAAAATCGGCGCCGTTCACGATCAGCACGAGGACCGATTCCACGTGGCCGTTCGCGGCCGCGGCCATCAGCGCCGTTGCCCCGGTCCTGTTCCTGGCGTTGACGTCCTGCGGGGATCCGGACCGGGGGGCGGCGCCTTCCTGCAGAAGCAGGCGGACGATGCCGGTCCGGCCGTGCTTCGCCGCCGCCATGAGGGCCGTTTCCTCGTCCGGGCCGCAGCGGGCCCCGACGTCGATCCCCGGCCTCTTCAGGAGCGCCTCGACCAGCCGCTCTTCGCCGTCGATGGCGGCGCGGTGAAGCAGCGTCCAGCCGCACGTCCCGACCGCGTTCACGTCGGGTCCGCCGGCCAGCAGCCCCTCGAGGATCATGATCCGCTGGGTCTCGTCGAATTCCCCGCAGATGCTGTAGGCGACGTCCACGGGATTGTGGCCGTGGTGCGTGGCTCCCGGCGCCCGGGGGAGCTTCATCGAAGAGCTCATGTCGCTTCCTTGCGTGGTCCGCTCGCGGGTTGCGCGCGAACGGTTTGGGGTTGGGTCGCGGGGCCCCGGGCGAATCGGAACCGTGTGGCGCGAGGCCGCGCGCCCGACAACTCTACATTATTAATGCAAAGAACGTGCCAAAGCCTCGGCCGGTTTTGTGAATTCTGCAAGTCCTTTAAAATATAGGAGATACGACGTGTTGGTCGCCTGCGGCCGGGCTCGGGATGATTACGGCGGAGTAATGATGTTACGTGTCGGTAACGGTCCCGGGATGAGCTGAGACGGTCCCCGATTCGACAGGACGTCGGCGGTCGGATGGACCCGGTCCCGACCCGTCCGCGCGGCGTTCCGGAAAACAAGGCTTGACGCTGCCCTTCCTCCCTCTAGAATCTACGCCGCATCGCGGGCGCGCACGGGCGGGCCCGGAGGGTGCGGACCTGTTCCCCGATCCCGGACGCGCCCATGATCGACCTCGACGGCCACGGATTGACGATCCCGCTCCTGTGGCGCGCAGCCGCCGGGGATCCGTGCCGGATCGCCCCGCAGGCCCGCCCGCTCATGCAGCGCAGCCGGGCGCTCGTCGAGCGGCTGGCGTCCGAGCCGCGGGCGATCTACGGGATCAACACCGGCTTCGGGCCGCTGAGCGACACGCGCGTCCCCCCGGCCGAGCTGGAGCAGCACCAACTGAACCTGCTGCACCACCTTGCGGTCGGGCAGGGGGCGCTCTTCCCGGAGCGCGAGACGCGGGCGATCCTGGTCGCGCGCGCCAACGCCCTGGCGCGCGGCTACTCCGGCATCCGCGAGGAGGTGGTCGACCTGCTGCTGGCGGCGCACGGGCGCGGCGTCCTGCCGGAGATCCCGCAGGAGGGGTCGGTCGGGGCGAGCGGCGACCTGGTGCCGCTGGCGCACATGGCGCGGCTGCTGGTCGGGCTGGGGCACGCGCAGGCGGGGGGGCGGCGGCTGCCGGCGGCCGAGGCGCTGCGCGAGGCGGGGCTCTCCCCCGTCGCGCTGAAGTGCAAGGAGGGCCTCGCGCTCGTCAACGGCACGTCCGTGATGACGGCGCTGGCCGCGCTCTCCGCCCGCGAGGCCGCGGCCGTCCTCGGGTGGTCGGAGCTGCTCTCGGCCTGCCTGATCCAGGCGCTGTACGGCGAGCCGGAGGTGCTCTGCGAGCAGGCGCACCGGGCGCGCGGCCACCGCGGGCAGTACGTCTCCGCGTCGCGGATGGCCGCCCACCTGTCGACGCACCCCGACTACGCGCGGGAGATCCGCGAGCACGTCTGGGGCTCGCACCCCAAGCCCGCGGCGCCCGGCGACGAGATCCAGGACCCGTACTCCCTCCGCTGCGCGCCGCAGATCCTCGGCGCCGTCCAGGACGCCCTCTGGCACGTCGAGCAGGTCGTCACCCGCGAGCTCAACGCCTCGACGGACAACCCGCTGGTCTTCCCGGACACGGCGTCCGTGATCCACTGCGGCAACTTCTACGGCCAGCAGGTGGCGATGGCGTGCGACTACCTGCGGATCGGGCTGATCTCGGTGGCGCTGCTGGCGGAGCGGCAGACGGAGCGGCTGCTCAACGCGAAATACAGCCGGGGGCTGCCGCCGCTGCTGGCGGGGGGGGCGCCGGGGCTGAACTCCGGCCTGGCGGGCTGCCAGCTGCTGGCGACGTCGCTTGCCGCCGAGGCCCGGCTGCTCGGCAGCCCCGCTTCGATCCAGACCATCCCGACCAACGCGAACAACCAGGACGTCGTCAGCATGGGGACGACCGCGGCGCGGATGGCGCGGACGCTGCTCCCGCTCGCCTGGAAGATCCTGGCGGTCGAGGCGATCGCCCTGGCGCAGGCGGCGGACCTGCGGCGGCGGGGGGGGCGCGAGGTGAGGGGCCAGGACTACGCCCGCCTGCACGCCCGCATCCGGGCCGTCTCCCCCGCGCTCGAGTCCGACCGCCCGCTCTTCGAGGACGTGGACCGCGTCAGCCGCCTGCTGCAGTCCGACGAGGCCCAGGCGGAGCACCTCCCGCCGCGGCCGGAGAACCCGTTGGTGCTGGACCTGAAGTAGGGCGGTGGCGGCAGACGCCTGGAGCGCCGGAAATCGCCCAGGTGAACTTGGCGAAGCACTGGCGGACGTGGCCTCCTGGCGTTTCAACGCCGTTCCGTGTGACTCCCTTGTTGCGGGACCCATGACTGCCCCCGCCGCCCGCGTCCTGCTGGTCTCGGTCAACCGCGAGGACCAGCCGCACCCCGTCTACCCGCTCGGCCTCGAGTGCCTCGCCGCGGCGCTCCGGGCGGCGGGGCACGAAGCCCGGCTGCTCGACGTCCGGAAGGCCGCGGCGGACGGCGTGACGGTCGAGGCGGCCGTGCGCGCCGCCGCGCCGGACCTGGTCGGCGTCTCCTTGCGCAACGTCGACAACAACCAGTCCGTCGGCACGAAGTACTATCTGCCCGATCTGCTGGCCGTCCTGGCCGAGATCCGGCAGGCGACCGCCGCGCCGGTGGTGCTCGGGGGGAGCGGCTACTCGCTCTTCCCGCGGGAGATCCTGCGCCTGAGCGGGGCCGACGCGGGGGTGGCCGGGCCCGGCGAGGCGGCGCTCGTCGCGCTGGCCGGCCGCGTCGCCGCCGGCACGCCCCTCGCGGATGGGGAGGCGCCCCCCGGCCTCGTCTGCCGGCGGGGCGAGGATCTCGTCGCGACGCCGCCCGGCCGGCCCGACGTCGTATCCGGTTCCCCCGATCGCGACCCGGACCTCCTTCCGTTCTACTGGCGCGAGGGGGGCGTCCTGAACCTCCAGGTGTCGCGGGGCTGCCCGTGGGGCTGCGTCTACTGCACGTACCCGCTGCTCGAGGGCCATCGCTCGATCCGGCGGGACGTGACGGCCGCGGTGGACGAGATGCAGGGGCTTCAGGAGCGGACAGGGGCCGACCACTTCTTCGTGGTGGACTCCGTCTTCAACGCGGATCCGGCGCGGGCGGACGCGTTCGCGGGCGAGATCCTGCGCCGCGGCCTGCGCGTCGTCTGGAGCGCCTTTTTCACCCCGCGGGGCGTCACGGCGGAGGCCGTCCGGCTCTGGAAGGCGTCCGGCCTGGAGGGGGTCGAGTTCGGGACCGACGCGCTCTGCGCGTCGACGCTCCGGGCCTACGGGAAGCCCTTTTCCGTCTCCGAGGTCCAGGCGGCCTCCGCCGCCTGCGACGCGGCGGACCTGCCCTACATCCACTACCTGATCTTCGGCGGGCCGGGGGAGACGCCGGAGACGCTGGACGAGACGATCGCCGCCGCCCTCGCCCTGCCGCGGGCGGTGCACTGCGTCTTCGCGGGGATGCGCATCTACCCCGGCACGGCGCTGGCGCAGCGCGCCGTCGAGGAGGGGGTCCTCGCCGCCGGGGAGGACCTGCTGGCCCCGCGGTTCTACCTCTCGCCCGGCGTGGACCCCGGGGAGCTGGCGCAGCGGTGCCGGGAGCTGGGCCGGCGGGAGAACTGGCTGGTGGTGGGGGGGGGGCTGGAGGAGAAATCCCGGGCGGCGGCGGCCATCCGGAAGCGGGGGCGGAAGGGCTCGCTCTGGAAGGCCCTGCGCCCGCGCTCCTGACGGGAGAGGCCCGTCCGGCGCATCACCGGAACGCCGAGTGGCAGGCGGCGCAGGCCGACTTCATCTCGAGCGTCGCCTGGACGGTCTTCGCGCCGTCCTTCGCCGCCGCGGCCGCCTCGAGGGCCTTGACCTTCCCGCGGAACTCCGCGGCGCGCTTGTTGTAATCGGCCCCCTTGGAGAACGCGGGCTCGTCGAGCCGGGCTGCCGCGCCGGAGAGCTTCTGCCCGATTTCCCCCAGCCGGGCGACCTGGTCCGGGGGGATCGTCGCGGGGTCGGCCGCCTTC
>CAYUME010000103.1:0-10761 GCA_964445475.1 uncultured Planctomycetia bacterium | reverse complement strand
GGCCCTTCTGCTCGCCAGCTGTCAACCTGAATTCCCGGCCCCGGCGGCAGGCCCTCCCCGCCGCCGGGCGGCAGGAGGCCCATCGCCTCCAGTTCCTCGGGGGGAATCGGCATCGGGGCCATCACCCAGTATTTCCGGTTCGGGCAGTCGTAGCAGACGACGAACGGCTTCCCTTCGGCGACGGCGAGGCCCTTGACGTGCTTGAGGTAGGCCCCCAGCTCGCGCCCGGCCGCGCGGACGCGGTACTTCGGGATCAGGAAGTCGACGCGGGCGACGGCGAGGATCAGCAGCAGGCTGAGGATCGCGATGACGGCCAGGAGCTCCATCAGGGTGTAGCCGCCCCGGCGGGGATCCGCATCGCGCGGAAGGGAATCCGGAGTCCGGCGGCCGTCCATGGGTCACCTGCCCGGGGAGCAACGCGTCACCGCTGCACGTCGTCGTAGAGCTTGATGTCCGCGTTGTCGCCGTCGCCGCCCTCCGCCCCGTCCGCCCCCGTGCAGATCAGGTCGTATTTCCGGCTGGCGCCCGGGATGCGGTAGATGTACTCGCTGCCCCACGGGTCCTTGGGCAGCGCGCCGTCCTTCAGGTAGCCGCCGTCGGGCCACTCCTTGGCGGAGCCCGGCCGGGCGACGAGGTCCTGGAGGGCCCCCGGGAGGCGTCCCTGGTCGAGGTAGAAGAGTTCGATCGCCTGCTCGAACTGTTTCATGTGGGCCTTGGCGATCTTCTTCTTGGCCTCCTGGGCCTTCGGGAGCAGGTTGACGATGGCCACCGTGGCCAGCAGCCCGATGATCACGATCACCACCATCAGCTCGACCAGCGTGAAGCCGCGGGGGGCCGCCCCCCTCCGGCCGCCGCGCCGCCGGACCGTATCGCCAGAAACGAGTCTGCGAGGCGTCATCGGCTCCCTCCTGATCACGGGGACACGGGCGCACGCCAGGCGACGGACCCGCCCGTCGCGCGGGAGGCGGCCCCTTATTGCACGTTGCTGATCTGCAGGATCGGCAGCATGATCGACAGCACGATGTAGGCGACGACCGTCGCCATGATCACGATCATGACCGGCTCGATCAGGGTCATGACCTTCTGCACGGCCAGGTCGATCTCCTCGTTGTAGGCGTCGGAGATCTTCCGGAGGAGCCCCTCGAGCTTGCCGCTCTCCTCGCCGATGGCCACCATGTAGGAGACCACGGGCGGGAAGACCTTGCTCTGCCGCAGCGGGGTGGCGATGTCGGCCCCTTCCGTGATCTTCTGGCGGCACTGCTCGAGCGTGTTCTCGAGCACCTTGTTCGCCACGACGGCCTTCACCACGTTGAGGGCTTCGATCACCGGCAGCCCGCTCTCGAGGAGCGTCGCGAAGGTCGCCGCGAAGCGGGAGACCGCCTGCTTCTTGAAGAGCTCGCCGAAGACAGGCATCCGGAGGACGAAGCCGTCCCAGGCGAGGCGGCCGCGCGCGGTCGACCGCCAGGCCAGGAAGAGGAACACGGCGCCGGCCAGCCCGGCCAGCATCGCCCACCAGTAGGAGAGCAGGGCGCCCTGCGCGAAGACGAGGACCTGGGTCGGCAGGGGCAGATCCTGTTTCTGCTGGCGCAGGATCTCCAGGATCTTCGGCACGACGAAGGCGAGGAGGAAGAGGACCACGGAGACGCCGATCAGGACGAGGATGGCCGGATAGGTCAGGGCGGCGGAGATGCGGTTCCGCATCCGGTTCTGCCCCTGGATGTAGTCGGCGAGGCGGGAGAGCACCGTGTCCAGGGCGCCGCTGGCCTCCCCGGCGCGCACCATGTTCACGTAGAGGGGATTGAACCAGCGGGGATGGGTCGCGAGGGCGTCGGCGAGGGAGGCCCCCTGGGCGACCCGCTCGCGGACGTCCCGCAGCGTCGCCTCGAGACCGCGGTTGCCGGACTGCTCGATGAGGGCGGAGAGCGACTCCATGAGGGGGATGCCGGCGTTGAGGAGGGTGGCGAGCTGGCGGGTGGTCATGGCCAGCTCGTTGAGATTCCGGCGCCCGCGGAAGAGTCCCCCCCGGCCTGCGGCGGCCCGCGACCGGACCGCGGCGCCCGCCGCCGACCGCCCCGCCGCCCGGGCGGCGGGATCGGCGTCTACCAGCCCGGTGACGTGGAGGCCCCGCCCCCGAAGCTGGAGGCGCGCATCCTTCGGGCTGTCCGCGTCCACGAGGCCCTTGTCCTCGCGCCCCTCGGTCGTCAGGGCGGTGTATTGGTAGACGGGCATGGTCTGACGGATTCGCGGCCGCGCCGGGGCGAGGTCCGCGAACCCGTTAGAACACGTCCATCTGCGTCACCCGAAGCACCTCCTCGACCGTCGTCAGCCCGCGCCGGACCTTGTCCGCCCCGTCCTGGCGGAGGGTCCGCATGCCGGCACGCACCGCGTCCTGCTTGATGACCGAGGATCCCGTCCGCCCCATGACCTGCTCGCGGACATGTTCGTTGACGACGAGGATCTCGTAGATGCCGGTCCGATCCCAGTAGCCGGTGTTGAGGCAGTTCGGACAGCCGGCCCCCTTGTGGAGCACGCCGCCGTCCAGCGCCTCGCGCGCCAGGCCGATGTCGGCGAGTTCCTCCGTCGTCGGCTCGTACGGCTTCCGGCAGTGCTTGCAGATGAGCCGGACCAGGCGCTGGGCGACGACGCCGATGAGGGAGGAGGAGGCGAGGTAGGGCTCGACGCCGAGGTCGAGGAGGCGCGTGACCGCCCCCGCCGCGTCGTTCGTGTGGAGGGTGCTGAAGACGAGGTGGCCGGTGAGCGACGCCTGCACCGCGATCTGGGCCGTCTCGAGGTCCCGGATCTCCCCGACGAAGATGATGTCCGGGTCCTGGCGGACGAGGGACCGCAGCCCGTTGGCGAAGGTGAGCCCCTTCTTGACGTTCACCTCGATCTGGCTGACGCCGGGGAGGTGGTACTCGATGGGGTCCTCGATCGTCACGATGTTGTACTCGGCGGAGTTCATCCGCTTGAGGGAGCCGTAGAGCGTCGTCGTCTTGCCGCTGCCGGTCGGGCCGGTGACGAGGATGATGCCGTGGGAGCAGTCGATGAACTGCCGGACCCGCCGCAGGTGGTCCGCGTCGAGCCCGATCTCCTCGAGGTCGTAGAGGCGGGCGGTCTTGTCGAGCAGGCGCAGGACGATCCGCTCGCCGTGGTTGGTCGGGACGGAGGAGATGCGGATATCCACCTCCCCGTCGCCGAGCCGGATGGTGGCGCGGCCGTCCTGGGGGAGCCGGCGCTCCGCGATGTCCATCTTCCCCATGACCTTGACGCGCGAGATAATCGCGTCCTGGATCTTCTTCGGCGGCGTCATCATGTCGTAGAGGATGCCGTCGATCCGGTATCGGATCTGGAGCTTGTCCTCGTAGGGCTGGATGTGGACGTCGCTGGCCCGCATCTTGAGGGCCTGGAAGAGGATCATGTTGACGAGCTTGATGATCGGCGCCTTGTTGGCGATGTCGAGCAGGTCCTGGGACTTCTCGATCTCCTTCTCGATCCCCGCCATGTCCCCTTCGTCGAGGTCCTCGAGCATCTCGGTGACGACGTCGATCTTCTGCTGGTAGGCCTTGTTGAGAAGCGCCGTGATCTCGGCGCGCGGGGCGAGGACGGGGACGACGATGCGGTCGAGCATCGCGGCCAGCTCGTCCATCGGCTGGACGTCCAGCGGCGCGCACGTCGCCACCGTCACCGTGCCGTCCGACTCCCGGAGGCCGATCAGGGTATGGTGCCGGGCGAACTGGACGGGCACGCGCTGGAGGAACGCGGGGGGCACGGACTCGTGGGCGAGCCGGTCGAGGACCTGCAGGTGGAGGCAGCGGCCGAAGAGCGCCAGCATCTGCCGCTCGGTGATCACGCCCGACGCGGAGAGGACGCGGTCGAGCGTCTGGCCGGTCTGCCGGGCCATCGCCATCCACGCGTCCAGCTTGTCGCCCGCCGGGAGCCCCTCCTCGGCGAGGGCCCGGGCCAGGACGTCCTTGAGGATCATCATGGGATTGCAGACCGGGGGATGGAAAGCGCTGACGCCGCCGGCGGACGCGCCAGCCGGCCGCCCTCCCCCCACGGCTAGTCCGGCGTCCTCACCGGGTTCACGAGCTCGAAGGGGGGCCGGAAGGAGGGCACGCCGGCGGCCGGCGGCACGATGCCGACCGTGCGCCCGGTCAGCTCCTCCATCTCCGTCTGGCGCATCCGGCTCACGCGCTTGTAGTCCTCGAAGGCGTCATCGCTGAAGATCTTCGGCGTGATGAAGATATAGAGGGTGCTGCGGTCCTTGGCGATGACGTTGCGGCGGAAGAGGGCGCCGAGGCCGGGGATGTCCTTCAGCAGCGGGATCCCGCTGACGGTCTCGCGCTCCGCGCTCCGGGCGAGGCCGCCGAGGACGATCGTGTTGCCGTTGGGGACCGTCACGGCCACCCGCAGCTCGCGCGAGATCTTGGGCGGCGGGAGGACGGGGTCGGAGGGCTGTTCGCCGAACTCGGCCACCGTCACCTCCGTCTCCAGCCGCAGGTAGCGCTCCTCGCTGATGTGAGGCGTGATCTTGAGCGTGAGGCCCGCCTTTTCGTAGCCGCTGAAGGAGCGGTAGTCGCTGCCGGCGTCGGTGCTCGTGAAGGTCTGCGTCGGCCGCTCGTCCCCCACCTCGAGGAAGGCGATCTGGTTGTCGCTGGTCACGGCGGTGGGGATCTGCAGGACGTTCACCTTCCCGTCCTTCTCCAGGGCGTAGAGCAGGGCCGGGATGTTGCCGACCTGCTGCTTGTAGACGCCGGCCAGGATCCCCGCGTTCGCGATCGGGACGCGCGCGTCGGGGACGAGGTCCCCGTTCGTGTCGACGATCCGGCTCAGGCCGAAGCTCGTGGCCCCGAAGCCGCGCGCCGCGTCGCCCGGCTGCCCGATCGTCGCCAGCTCCACCCCGAGGTCGAACGAGTGCGTCCCGTCGACCTCGACGAAGGCGACCTCGAGCATGACCTGCGGCCGCCGGACGTCGATCTTCTGGATGATCTTCACGATGTCCTGAAACTTGTAATAGTCGGCGGCGACGATGATCGCGTTGTTCTGGGTGTCGGGAACGATGGTGGGGATCTCCTGGAGGTAGGAGCTCATCCCCCCCATGCCGAGGCCGCCGTACGGATAGCCTCCGCCCAGGTAGGCCGCACCGCCCACGGGCACCTGCGTGTAGGGGCTGTAGCCGCCGTACCCGCCGTAGCCGCCGTAGCCGTAGCCGCCATAGCCGCCGTACCCGGATCGCATCCCGTACTGCGACCCGAGGATCCCCTGGTAGACCTGGTTCAGGATCTCCGCCACCACGGCGGCGTTCGAGTTCTTCAGGCGGTAGATGTGGACCGTGCGGGTCTGCGACGGCATGTCCCCCGTGTCGAGCTCGTCGATCATCTTGAGGATCTCGGGGATCCGCTTCTGGTCCGCCACCACGATCAGGGAGTTCGTCCGCTGGTCGGCCACGATCTCGAGCGTCTCCTGGCCCGGCTGCACGCCGGGCTGGGGGGGGCGCACCCGCGTCCGGATGATCGACTGCACGATCCGCGAGAGCTGAGGCTCGAGGGACGTGGCGATCGCCCACTTCAGCTTGATCACCTTCATCTCGATGTCCGGCCCCTTCACGTCCATGTACTTCAGGATCCGCTCGATGCGCTTCACGTTGAGCCCCAGGTCGTTCACCAGGATCATCCCCGCCGACGGGATGGGGATGATCCCCTTCGGGTTGGAGACGAAGTTCACGAGCGTCGGCACGATCTCCGTCGGGTTGATGTTCTGCAGCTTAAAGACCCCGGAGACCCACCGCTCGTCGAACGGCATGGCCGCCACTTCCTCCCCCGTGTAGACGGGGGACCAGAGGCCGGGCGCCTCCGCGACCTGGACGATCTTGTAGGCCAGCGGTTCCCCCGACCCCGAAGGGTCGGGCACCGGGGTCATCGTGAACTTGTTCATCGCCAGGACCGTCTCGAAGACGGTGAAGAACTGGTCGGTCGGGAACGGCGTCGAGGCGTAGAGGTAGATTTTACGGGACTTGACCGACTCGTCCTGGAAGACGAAGCGCTTCTTCGTGTAGGCCTCGGCGGCCCCGATGAACTTGCCGAGCTCGATGCCCGTGGGAAAGTTGAGCGTCAGGGTCGCCCCCGGATTCACCGGGAGCGCGGGGGTTGCGTCACCGGGAGCCGGGGCCTGCGCCGTCGCCACGGGTGCCGCCGCCAGCGCCGACAGCAGACCGGCCGCCATCCACGCGGGGCGGGACCGGGGTCCCGGGACGGACGTGCGGGATCTCACGCGGACCTCCTTGTCATGGCTTCGACAGCGGGACGCGGAACTCCTTCGCGCCCTTCTCCAGGACCGACCGCCGGGGAGACTCCCCCGGCGCACCCCACTCCACGACGGATCGTCCGTCCTCCGTCGTGCCGATCACCCGCCAGGCGAGGGAGGCGCCCGGCGCGGGAAAGCGGGATTCCGCCAGGGTCGAGGGGGCGGGCGCACCCGTCCGCCAGGTCGCCACCCGCGACGGCTCGACCCGACGGGCGGCCGCCAGGCTCCCGTCGGCTTCGACGCCCCCCTCCTCCCCCGACACCAGCTCCAGGGTCCGCCCGCCGCTGTCCAGCCGGACGCGCCCCTCGACGACGCGGACCACAAACGGCTCCGCCGCCACGCCGGGGACCGCCGGGGCAGTCCGTGTGAAGGCGATGGCGGACCATCCGGCAGCGGGATCCGGATCGCGGACGAGGGCGACATCCCACCGGTCCAACACCTCGCCGAAACGGCACAGGAGGGCCTCGCCGTCGGCGTCGGCGGAGAGACGAAGCGTGACCACCCGGCTGCCCAGGCCCGGCGTCCGGATCGAAACGGGATGCCCGGCCCGGGCCGCCACGGCCGCCACGACCTCGGCCAGCGGGCGCGCCTCGAACGCCAAGGCGTCATCCGTCGATGCGGGTGCCGGATCCGGCGGCGCGTCGGGCGCGGGCGCGGCGATCAGCCACGCCGCCGCCCCACCGACCGCCATCAGGACCAGTCCCGTCATCACCCGGTTCAGCATGTCTCGTTCCTTTCGCCGCCGGCCGCGGATCCCGACAGGCCGCCCGCGGCAGGCCGGGTCCGGTTCCGCTCACTTGCAGACGACCTCGAACTTCGTCCCGACCACGGTCAGGCGCCGATCCCGGACGTCCCGGACCACATAGTGCCCGCGGGGCAGAGGGTCCAGCTCGCACCAGAGCGCGCCGTAATAGAGGGTGATGACCGTGTCGCCCGATCCGCCGGCAGACGGCTCCCAGCGGAAGGCCGTTCCGCCCCGGCAAGTGATCGCCCCGCCCGTGCCGGGGCGCAAGACCGCCCGCCCCTCGTCGCCGACTCGCACGACGCAGCCGGCCGTAAGACGGGCCTCCCGGCGGAGCGGCTCCGCGGGGGCAAGCGGGGTGCGCTCGACCGTGACCGGCCCCTGGACGGATTCCGCGACGAGGGAGGCGCGGCCCGCCACGCCGGGGAGGTCCAGCAGACGTGAGAGCCCGATGCCGAGCAGGGACGCGGCGAAGAGCGCCGCCACGGTGAGGCTGCGCCGCCGCCCGGCCATCGCCCGGAGGGTGCGCTCCCACGGCGGCCGGGCGAGGCGCTCGGCCGCGCCCCGCCGCATTGCGTCCAGGCCGCGCACGCGACGGTCCGGCAGCGCGTCGATCTCGGAAAGGTCCCGCACCCGTCCCACGGCGGCCCGCAGGGCGCTTTCAGCCTCCCGGCAACGGTGGCAGACGGCCAGGTGCGCCTCGATGCCGGGTCGGTCCGGAGGCGCGACATCCCCGAGAACGTATGCGGCCAGCACGTGCCGAACAGGTTCGCATCTCATGGCAGGGTCCGCCAAGCGTCACACGTCATGGCCCATCAGGCGCGCCAGCACGTGAACCGCCTCATGCACGCGATACTTCGCCGTCCCGACGGGGGCCCGCGTGATCCGGGCGATGTCCCGGTACGCCAGCCCGTGATAGACGCGCAGGAGCAGCGTCTCCCGGAGCCTCGGGGCGAGGCGCCGGAGCGCCTCGCCGAACCGGTCCGACTCCTCCCGCCTCACGGCGGCCGCGTCGGGAGTCCCCCCGTCGTCCGCCAGCGCCTCGCGGTACGACAGCTCGCGGTCGCCCGCCTGGGAGGCATCGAGGGAGACCTCGCGGTGCCGCCGTAGTCCCTTCAGGTGGTCCAGGGCAAGATTCCGGGCGATCGTGAAGAGCCAGGTCCCGAACCCGGCGCGGGGACGGTAGTCGTCCAGGGCCCGCATCATCCGGTAGCAGGTCTCCTGGAACAGGTCCTCCGCGACCGTGCGATTTCCGACATAGCGGAGCAGGAAGCTCACGAGCGGCTTCTCGTAGCGGTCGAGCAGCTCCGCATACGCCGCCTCGTCGCCCTGGAGCAGGCGTTTCAGCAGCTTCCGCTCCGCGAGCGGCCCGGCGGAACCCGGCACGGGACTCGGCACGGCTCAGCCTTTCAACGACGAACGGACCCCGGGGTTGGGACGAGTGAATAAGAGAACGCGCCGGGACCCCCGCAAGGCCATGACGGGGTCGTATTATATAGGGAATCCCGCCCGGGCATGACATCGAAAAACACTCGCCCGTCCGGACGGAGGCGATCTATAATTTGCAGCACGACGGCGGCCGGACCGCATCCGCACGGAATCCCATGGAGGACGGACCATGAGCGAGGTGATCACGAACATCGGCTGGTCGGTCGTTTTCGCGGCGGTGGGCGGCGTCGTGGGGATCCTGATGGTCCTCGCGTCGTCCGCCGTCCTGCCGCGGCTGATCAACCGGCTCACGCCCAGCCTGGACGAGGAGAAGGAGATCGCGCGCGGAAACGCGGCCGTGGCCGAGTACTTCGGCCGGGTCGTCGGGGCGGCCATCCTCGGGATGAGCCTGGTCGTGGCCGCGGCGGTCCTGGGCGGCATCCTGGCCGCACTGCACTGAGCGCCATGCACCGAACCGCGATCGCGTCGACGCTGTGGATCGTCTTCCTCGCGCCGGCACCCGCCCTGGCCCGCGGCGGCGGGGGCTGCCTGGAGGAGGGGACGTCCGTCCTCACCCCGTCCGGGCCGGTCCCCGTCGAGCGCCTGGCCGTCGGCGACGCCCTCCTCGCCGTCATCGACGGCGCCCTTCGACCGTCCACCGTCCGATCCGTCCTCCGCGTCGAGCCCGCCGAATACCTCGAGATGGCGTTCGAGGGCGGCCTCGTCCGCCTCACGCCGGACCACCCCGTGGCCGACGGCCCCGGCGCGTTCCGGACTGCCGGCGGATTCCGGCCCGGCGACGACGTCCTCGTGTTCGCGTCCGGAGCGCTCCGCGCCACGCCCCTCCTCGCCATCCGACGCATTCCCGCGTCGCGCCCCGCCTACAATCTCCTCGTCCATCCGGGCGGCACCTTCCTGGCGGGCGGACTCGTCGTCCATAACAAGGGCTGCTTCCTTCCCGACACGGAGGTCCTGCGGGCCGACGGGCGGACCGCACCGATCCGTGACGTCCGGCCCGGCGACGCGCTGCGCGCCTACCTCCCGGACGGTACGCCGACGACCGCCGCCGTCCTGAGCGTGCTGACGCACGAGGTCGACGCCTACGCCGTCGTCGCCCTGGACGGCGTCGTCCTGCGGGTGACGGAGGAGCACCCCTTCTTCGTCGGGGACGGCGCGTTCCGCGCGCTCGAATCGCTCCGCGTCGGGGACCGCGTGTACGCTTGGGACGGCCGGGCCCTCCGCTTGCAGCGGATCCTGGCGATCGACCGGGTGCGGGCCCGGACGACCGTCTACAACCTGCAGACCGACTCCCCGCACACGTTCTTCGCGAACGGCATCGCCGTCCACAACAAGGGGTGCTTCCCGGCGGGGACGCCGGTGCGGACGCCGACGGGCGAGCGGCCGATCGAGGCGCTCGCACCCGGCGACGCCGTGCTGGGCCTGGACGCATCGGGACGCATCGTCGAAACCCGCGTCGCGGCCGTCTTCCTCGCACGATCCCCCCTGCTCGCAATCGAAACGGACGCCGGAATCCTGCGCGTGACACCCGACCATCCGATGGGCGTGCCCGGCGGTTCCTTCCGTGCCGCCGGCGACGTGGGGCGCGGCAACGCGCTCCTGGCCTGGAACGGAGGCCGCACGGCGCCGGTCGCCGTGCGCGACCGGCGCCCCGAGCCCGGATTCCACGCGGTCACCAATCTCCAGGTCGGCCCCCCGCACACCTATTTCGCCGCGGGATTTCTCGCCCACAACAAGGGGGGGTGCTTTCCCGCCGGGACGCGTGTCGCCACGCCGTCCGGCGAGCGTCCGATCGACGCGCTCTCCCCCGGAGATCCCGTCTGGGCCGTCGCGAAGGACGGTCTCGCCCGCCCGGTCCCCGTCACCCGCCTTCACGCCACGCTCGCGGCCCTCCTGACGATCGAGACGGACGGCGGGACCCTGCGCACGACGGCCGACCACCCCCTCCTCGACGCCGACGGGCGATTCCGCCCCGCGGGCGTCCTCGTCGCGGGAGACCGGATCGTACGCGCGGAACACGGCCCTCCCCGCCCCGCCACCATCCTCGCGATCCGGCCGGAAGACGACGCCGTCCCTGTCTTCAACCTCGGCGTCGCCGCCCCCCACACCTTCCTGGCCGACGGTTTCGCCGTCCACAACAAGGGGGGATTCTGCGTGGCCGCCGGCACGCCGGTGCGGACGCCGCGCGGCGAGGTGCCGATCGAGTCGCTGGCGCAGGGCGACCGCGTGGAGGCGGTGACTGAAGACGGGAAACTCGCGAACGTCCCGGT
>CAYUME010000102.1:0-10787 GCA_964445475.1 uncultured Planctomycetia bacterium | reverse complement strand
CGGTCAGCCCGCCCTTCCGGATCCGCTCCAGCATCTCGATGACGGCGATGTTGGCCCCGCCGTGAAGGTCCCCCCAGAGGGCGCAGACGCCGGCCGAGCAGCTCGCGAAGAGGTTCGCCCGCGACGACCCCACCAGCCGCACCGTCGACGTCGAGCAGTTCTGCTCGTGGTCGGCGTGCAGGATGAAGACCAGGTTCATCGCGTCCTCGATGAGCGGGTCGACGAGGTACTGGTCGTAGGGCATCGAGAACATCATGTGGAGGAGGTTCGCGCAGTACCGGAGGCGCGGGTCCGGGTAGATGAACGGGAGGCCGTGCGAGCGCCGGTAGGCGTAGGCGGCGATCGTCCTCACTTTGCTGATCAGGCGCGCCGACGCCTCCTCGAACGCCTCGTCGTCCCCGAGGTGGATGAACTCGGGGATGAAGCAGGACATGGCGTTGATCATGGCGGACATGATGGCCATGGGCGGAGCGGTGACCGGGAACCCCTCGAAGTGGTGGCGGGCCGCCTCGTGGAGGTGGGCGTTGTCGGTCAGCTTCGCGCTGAACTCGCGGAGCTCCTTCGGGGTGGGAAGCCGCCCGAAGATGAGGAGCCAGGCCACCTCGACGAAGTTGGGCTTCTCCCGGAACTGCTCCACCGGGATGCCGCGGTAGCGGAGGATCCCCTGGTCGCCGTCGATGTAGGTGATGGAGCTGGAGCAGGAGGCGGTGTTGGCGTAGCCGGGGTCGAAGGTGAAGTGACCGGTCTGCTCGAGAAGCCGGGTGACGTCGACGGCCGGCGGCCCGACAGTCCCCTCCACGATGGGCAGATCCACCGTCTTCTCCCCGATCGTCAGCCTGGCCGAGCGTGTCATGTCCCTCTCCCAAAGTGGCCCCCGCAACGGGGGATTTCTTGCCGAGTCCCCGCCCGTCCGTGATAGAATCCGCCCCCGCGCCTCCGGGCGTCGGGAAGGGCGCCGGATGAGGGACTCTAATATCCCGCGCCCTCGAATGCAACGGTTCCCGAAGGATATTCCGCCATGGCCCACTTCATCATGACGATCCAGGACCTGAACAAGGTCCACGACAAGAGGGTCGTCATCGAGCGCATCACCCTGGCCTTCTACCACGGCGCCAAGATCGGCGTCGTCGGTGGCAACGGCGCGGGGAAGTCCACGCTCCTGCGCATCATGGCCGGCGAGGACCGGGACTTCGACGGCCTCCTCCACCACAATCCCGGCACCCGGATCGGCCACGTCCCGCAGGAGCCGCTCCTCGACGCCGACAAGACGGTCCGGGAGGTCGTCGAGGAGGGCGTCGCCGACCTCGTCGCCCTCGTCCGCGACTACGAGACCGTCAGCGCCTCCCTCGAAGGGGGCCTCGACGGCGACGCGATGCAGGCCGCCCTCGACCGGATGGGGGCCCTGCAGGAGAAGATCGACGCGGCCGGCGCGTGGGAGACCGACCGCCAGCTGGAGATCGCCGCCGACGCGCTCGAGCTCCCGCCGTGGGAGGCGAAGGTCGCCACCCTCTCCGGCGGCGAGCGCCGCCGCGTCGCCCTCTGCCGCACGCTCCTCTCGAAGCCCGACCTCCTCCTCCTCGACGAGCCGACCAACCACCTCGACGCCTCGTCCGTCGCCTGGCTCGAGCGCCACCTCCAGGAGTTCCCCGGCACCGTCATCGCCGTGACCCACGACCGCTACTTCCTCGACAACGTCGCGAAGTGGATCCTGGAGCTCGACCGCGGCCACGGGATCCCCTGGGAGGGGAACTACTCGTCGTGGCTGGAGCAGAAGAAGCAGCGGCTCGAGCTCGAAGGGAAGGCCGCCGAGGCGCGCCAGAAGACGCTCGACCGCGAGCTCGAGTGGATCCGCATGTCCCCCCGCGCCCGCCAGGCCAAGCCGAAGGCCCGCATCACCGCCTACGAGAAGCTCGCCGCCGAGGCGGCGGAGCTGCGCGAGGGGGCGATCGAGCTCCAGATCCCCCCCGGCCCCAAGCTCGGCACGAAGGTCCTCGCGGTCCGCGGCCTCCGCAAGGGCTACGGGGAGAACATCCTCATCGACGGCCTCGACCTCGACCTGCCGGCCGGCGGGATCGTCGGCGTCGTCGGCCCCAACGGGGCCGGCAAGACGACCCTCTTCAAGATGATCGTCGGCGAGGAGAAGCCCGACGCCGGGACGATCGAGCTCGGGCCGTCCGTCGTCCTCGCCTACGTCGACCAGACCCGCGAGACCCTCGACCCCGACCGGACGGTCTTCCAGGAGGTCACCGGCGGGGAGGAGGAGATCGCCTTCGGGACGCGGAAGATCAACGGCCGCGCCTACCTCGGCCGCTTCAACTTCCGCGGCCCCGACCAGCAGCGGAAGGCGGGCACCCTCTCCGGCGGCGAGCGGAACCGCCTCCAGCTCGCCAAGCTCCTCCGCCGGGGCGGCAACCTGCTGCTCCTCGACGAGCCGACGAACGACCTCGACGTCGACACCCTCCGGGTCCTGGAAGAGGCCCTGCTCGCCTTCAGCGGCTGCGCGGTCGTCGTCAGCCACGACCGCTGGTTCCTCGACCGCATCGCGACCCACATCCTCGCCTTCGAGGGGGAGGGGCGGGTCCGGTGGTTCGAGGGGAACTACCAGGCCTACGCCGAGAAGCGCCGACAGGAGCTCGGCCGGGAGGCCGACCAGCCGAAGCGCATCAAGTACAAGAAGCTGGCCTGACGGCGTCCGCGGCATTTCACGAAGCGCGCCAGGAAGCCTCTCATCGGGTCGGGACGGGTGGCGGCCCTCCTGCGCGGGGGCGTCGCCTGGCTGGTTGCCGCCCCCGCGGCAAAGAAGCCCCTGGCCAGCGAGACGCTCGGCATCCGCCACCTCGAGATCTGCCCCGCCCAGAAGATGAAGCCCGACGCGGACGTCAGGGCCGGCCCCGGGATGCCCGAGGCGGCCTTGGCCGGGCTGGCCGGCAAGTAATACGACCGCGCAGGGTTTCCGTGTCCTCCGTGACTCCGCGGCTCGTCCCCTCCGCACACAACGCTCTGGACACATGCCGGGAACGCGCATACAATCCGCGCCTTCCGAGCCCGAACCGCCCCCGTAACGCGTGCCCCGCGGAACCTCCGGCTCGCCCGCGTCTCCAGACGGAGTCCCCTCCTGCCCGTGAGACCGTCCCGTCGCCCCGCCAAGCCGAAGCCGTCCGCCGCGAAGGCCGCCCGCCGCCGGCGGCCGAAGCCGTCCCGCCCGCCGCATGCCGCGCCGTCCCCGGCGGGCGCTCGGGGCCCGTCCCTGAAGCCCGTCGCCCCCGACGACCTCCGCCACCCCGAGCTCCGCGGCCTGAACGCCGAGCAGCGGAAGGCCGTGACGACGCTCGAGGGGCCGGTCCTGGTGCTCGCGGGGGCGGGCAGCGGGAAGACGCGCGTCATCACCCACCGGATCGCCCACCTGATGGCCCGCGGCATCGCCCCCCGCCACATCCTCGCGATGACCTTCACGAACAAGGCGGCGGGGGAGATGCGCGAGCGGGTCGGGGCCCTGGTCGGCCGCGAGGCCGCCCGCGAGCTGACCGTCGGGACGTTCCACAGCTTCTGCGCGCGCCAGTTGCGCGCCCACGCAAAGGCCCTCGGCCTCCCGGCGCGCTTCGGGATCTGCGACGAAGGCGACCAGCTCGCCGCGGTCAAGGGGGCGCTCCGCGACCTCCACATCCCCGAGGCCACCCTCCACCCCCGCGCGGTCCTCTCCCGCATGTCGCTCGCCAAGAACCGCATGATCTCCTGCGAGCAGTACCGGAAGGCGGCCGTCGACGACTACGACGAGCTCGTCGCACGCGCCTGGCAGCGCTACGACGAACGCCTCCGCCGCGCCCACACCCTCGACTTCGACGACCTCCTCCTCGGGCTGGTGCGGCTCCTCGCGGACCACCCGGCCATCCTCGCCGCCCTCCGCGACCGCTTCCGGTTCGTCCTCGTCGACGAGTACCAGGACACCAACGGCCCGCAGTACGAGATCGTCCGGCAGCTCGCGGCGGCCCACCGCAACCTCTGCGTCGTCGGCGACGACGACCAGTCGATCTACGGCTGGCGCGGGGCGGACATCCGGAAGATCCTGAACTTCGGGCAGGACTTCCCCGGCGCCGTCGTCGCCCGCCTCGAGACGAACTACCGCTCCACCCGCCAGATCCTCGACGCCGCGAACGCCGTCATCCGCCACAACGCCGGCCGCCACGAGAAGACCCTCCGCGCCGCCCTCGGCGAGGGCGCGCCGGTCCGCATCGTCGAGATGGAGGACGAGGATCACGAGGCGGACTTCGTCGTCCAGGACCTCCTGCACGAGGTCCGCGCCGGGCGGGCGCGGCTCGGCGAGGCCGCCGTCCTCTTCCGCACCCAGGTCCAGCCCCGCGCCTTCGAGGCGCGCCTCCGCGCCAACCGCGTCCCCTACGTCCTGGTCGGCGGCCAGTCCTTCTTCGACCGCAAGGAGGTCCGCGACCTCCTCGCCTTCCTGAAGCTCATGGCCAACCCCGCCGACGAGCTCTCGCTCCTGCGCATCGTGAACGTCCCCCCGCGCGGCGTGGGGGGCGCGACGGTGGACCGGGTGCTGGCCTTCGCGACGCGCGAGGGGATCCACGCGGGGGAGGCGTTCGACCGCGCCGGCGGCCTGGCGGGCGTCCCTCCTGCGGCCCTGGAGACCGTCCGGGGATTGCGCCGGCGGCTTGCCGAGCTCGCCCGCGGTGCAGTCGGCCCCCGCCTCCCCGACACCGTCCGCGAGCTCGTCCGCGCGGTCGGCTACCGCGCGGAGATCGAGCGCTGCTACCCCGATCCGGTGGCCCGCGAGGCGCGCTGGGCGGCCGTCGAGGAGGTCGCCAACTTCGCCGAGAACTACGCCCGCGACCGCGACGACGTCACCCTCCACGGCTTCCTCGAGGAGGTGAGCCTATCGGCGGAGGAGGCGGACGAGGACGAGAAGGAGAAGGAACGGAACGCGGTCACGCTCATGACCCTCCACGCCGCGAAGGGGCTCGAGTACCCGCGCGTCTACCTCGTCGGCGTCGAGGAGGGGCTCCTGCCGCACCAGCGGTCGATCGAGGAGGACACGGTGGAGGAGGAGCGGCGGCTGATGTACGTGGGGGTGACGCGCGCGCAACGGCACCTGACGATCTCGCACGTCCGGTCGCGCGCGAAGTACGGCCAGCGGATGCCCTGCCGGAAATCGCGGTTCATCTACGAGATCCGGGGGGAGTCGTTCCCGAGCGCGGCGATCCAGCCCCCGGCCGACGCACCGGCACCGCGCCCCGCCCGCCTCCACGCCCCGCTCGCCTCCCCTCGTTGACGCCTCTCACAAACGTCTCTCTCATCCAGCATCTCCCCACCCCTGTCTAGTGTGTACTAATGAACATAGGTGTGTTCATTAGTATACACATGAATCGCATCTGCATGCATATGAATGTGATACGACTTCGTCGGACGGGGGGCTGAGAAGGAGGAAGGAAGCCCGCCTCGTGTGTGGCGCGGTCCGGCGATTGACGGCCCGGGATCGGCGCGCGGGAATATTAGTGGCCCGCCGCGTCCCGGCACGCTACACTGAACGCATCCCTGTCCCGCTGAGGAGCAAGGCCATGGCCGACCCCGACACCCTCAAGCGCGCGCTCAAGGCCTTCCGCAAGAGGATCCGGCTCATGAAGCAGGACGACGAGTCCCGCCTCAGCCACGGCGCCATGACGATGGGCGAGCGATCCGCCATCGTCGGCATCCGCCCGCCCGGCGAGTTCCCGCCGGCGATCTGGGAGGAGCTCGCCCAGCAGGGCAAGCTGCGGTACGAGGGACACGGACTGTACGCCCTGGTGGAAGACCAGGGCGCGCGGGAGTGAGCCTCCCCGCCTCCAGGCGGGGCTTCCGGGCGCAGGCGGGTGACGCCCGCCATGTGGAGGAGGCCACCGTGCACCGGATCGGACGACGCCGTTTCCTCTCCTCGACCGCCGGAGCCGCCATGACCGTCGCCTGCACGACCGACCGCGCCCCCGACCGCCAACCCGCCGACCTCGTCGTCCTGAACGGCCGGGTCCTGACCGCCGACACGGCCTTTTCGATCGCCGAGGCGACGGCGGTCCGCGACGGCGTCTTCTGCTTCGTGGGCGCGAACGACGGGGCGAGATCGCTCGTCGGCCCGCGGACGCGCGTGATCGACGCCGGAGGGAAGAGCGTCGTGCCGGGGATCGTCGAGAGCCACCTCCACGCCGCGGACCTCGTGGTGCCGCAGGAGGCGCGGGACCCCTTCCGGACCCTCGGCACGATCGCGGAGGTCCAGGCGTGGGTCCGTGCCAAGGCGTCCGCGATCCCCGAAGGGACGTGGATCCTGACGCTCCGGGGGTACCCGACCCGCCTGAAGGAGGGCCGGTTCCCGACGCGCGCCGAGCTCGACGCCGCCGCGCCGCGCCACCCCGTCGTCTTCGACGGCGTCTACGCCCACGTCCTCAACACCGCGGCGCTCAAGGCCGCCGGCATCGCCCGCGACACGGCGGACCCGCCGGGCGGGCAGGTCGTCAAGGACTCCGACGGCAATCCGACGGGGCTCCTGCGCAACGCACGCGGCCTCGTCGGCCGGTTCGTGACCCCGCGGCCGCTGCCGGAGGAGGAGCAGCTCCGCGGCCTCGAGGCCGTCCACCGCCGTTACCTCGCCTGCGGCATCACCAGCGTGGTCGAGGGCGCCGCCAACCCCGAGGGGTACCGCCTCTACGGAAAGCTGCGCGCCGCGGGCCGGCTGGCCCTTCGCGCCGCCGTCACGGTCCTGCTCAACCGCGACCAGGTCGCCTCCGGCGCGGAACAGGCCATCCGCGGGCTCCCGGTCCGCCCCGGCGAGGGGGACGACTGGCTGCGGATCGGATCGCTCAAGCTCTGGGTGGACGGAGGCATCCTCATCGGGACCGCCTATCTCCGCGAGCCCTACGGCCCCGGCGCTGCGCGGCTCTACGACATCGCCGACCCCGCCTACCGCGGGACGCTGACCCTGACGGCCGACCAGATCCGGGAGGGCGTCCTCGCCGGCCACCGCCTCGGCTGGCCGATGTGCGCGCACGTGACCGGCGACGCCGGTGCGGATCTCGTGCTCGACGCCGTCGAGGCGGCGAACGCGGAGCGCCCGATCCGGGACCGCCGGTTCACCCTCATCCACGCCTACTTCACGCACGAGGATACCGTACGCCGCGCGGCCGCGCTCGGGGTCCACCTGAGCACCCAGCCGGCGTGGTACTACAAGGACGCCGACGCGATCGCCGGGGCACTGGGGGAGGAGCGGATGCGGCCGTTCGTCGGCCTGGCGGGCTGGGTCCGCGGTGGCGTGCGTGTCGCGATCAACTCCGACCACATGTTCGGCCTCGACCCGGAGACAGCCCTCAACCCCTACAACCCCTTCCTCACGATGGGCACGGCCGTCACGCGAAAGACGGAGGGCGGGCGGGTGATCGGGCCGGAGCAGCGGGTCTCGCGGGAGGACGCGCTGCGGAT
This sequence comes from uncultured Planctomycetia bacterium, assembly GCA_964445475.1. GTDB lineage: Bacteria > Planctomycetota > MHYJ01 > CAYUME01 > CAYUME01 > CAYUME01. The sequence continues at coordinate 3,332 of CAYUME010000102.1, read as the reverse complement.
GATGACCGTGAACGCCGCGGCGCTCACGTTCGAGGAAGGCCGGAAGGGGTCGATCGAGGTTGGCAAGCTCGGCGACCTCGCGGTCCTGGACGGGGACTTCCTGGCCTGCCCGGAGGACCGGATCCGGGAGATCCGCGTGCGGGCGACGGTGGTGGGGGGGAAGGTCGCGTACGGCGGATAGGCACTTTAAAAGCCCATTCCGAGGCGCTGGATGGGCGTTCCGGAAGCAGTATAAGGGTCAACAGACAACCGGGCCAGGGGAAGGGCGGCTTTTCGGAGGGCGGGGGGAGGCTGAAAAGGCAGCATAACGACCGTTATCGGACCTTACGCCTACAACATCCCCTTCCCCGCAGCGGCTTCGAACCTCGCGGAAATTGTACTACCCTATTGAACGAAGTCAAAATCCGATTGCGGTGGAAGCCGGGCCGGCGAGACGCGGGGCGGGGGGACGTTCCGCCCATTCGCTCTGCCCGGGACAGATGCCGACCTGAACTCCACACCGCAGGGCACAGGACCGCGGTGTGTGGGAGGGATTTGTCCGGCATCGCTGCAGCCGTGACGGGAGCAGGACAACCCCGATTCACAGCCAGCCGGCTGCGTATAGACGGCACGAGAGGTGATGACGGACGACCCCGCGATATCGGGGTTGTGCCCTGCCTTGGGGAACGGCTCGGGTGACAGGGCACCAACCCCTCCCACAACGGAGCCGTACGCCAGGATGCCGCATTCGAGGTAGTTGCGGAAGGCGGTGGGCAGATGCCGGGGGCGGGCACAGTGGCGCATGCCCGACAGGAGCAAATGGCGTGCCAGAAATCGAAATCCAGCGCAAGCCGCGGGGGGAGAAGAGGATGTACAAGAATCGAGCGCGGGAGAGAAGGCTGGGCCGTGTTACTTTAAGTAACACGGCCCGCATGGGGTGTCGCGAGCGTCACTTCACGACCGGCGGGCCGTCGAGCTCGACGGCGACGACGGTGAACGTGGACGGGTCGGTCAGCTTCTTCGGGGCGGCCACGACGGGAGTGCCCTCTTTCACCGTGACGGTCAGCGCCTCGCCGCCGTCGAGGACCCACGCCTTGACGACGCGGTTCGCCAGCCCCGTGAGCACGATCCCCTCCGCGGGAAGCGTCTCGAGGAAGACGTAGAGCCGGCTTCCTTTCGCGGTGACGCGCCCGGCCGGGAGCGGCCCGCCGAAGGGGCTTCGCGTCGTCCCGTAGATCGCCTCGCCGTTCACCTTCATCCACGCCCCGATCACCTTCATCCGCTCGACGAGCGGCTCGGGGATCGTCCCGTCGGGGCGCGGGCCGATGTTGAGCAGGAAGTTGCCGCCCTTCGAGACGACGTCGACAAGCTGCTCGACGATCCGCTCGCCGCTCTTGAGGGGGTCGGGGCTCTCGGTGTAGCCCCAGCTGTACCCGAACGTCTGGCAGGTCTCCCACGCGACAGGCCGCCCGGCCCGGCGCAGCGCCGCATCGGGGATCTCCTGCTCCTTCGTGTAGAAGTCCACCCCCGCGACCGCTCCCCGCGTCTCCCGGCCGAGCCGGTCGTTGACGAAGGCGAGGGGCCGGAGCTGCCGGGCCATGGCGACGATCGCATCGCCGCGCCAGGCGTCCTTCGGGTGCGTCCACTCGCCATCGAACCAGAGCCCCCAGAGCGGGTAGTCCGCCAGCAGCTCCCGGAGCTGGGCGTGCATCCAGTCGACGTACCGGGGGAAGTCCCGCTCGAAGTCGGGGTGGTGCCAGTCGAGCATCGAGTAGTAGGCGCAGCACCTGACGCCGGCGCGCTCGCAGGCGTCGGCAAGCTCCCTCAGGAGGTCGCGCTTCGCGGCGGCGGACCGGGCGGCGTTGTAGTCCGTCCCCCGCGTGTCCCAGAGGCAGAAGCCGTCGTGGTGCTTGGCGGTGAGGACGAGGTAGCGGACGCCGGTCTCCCGCGCGAGGCGCACCCAGGCGTCGGCGTCGAACCGCTCCGCGGTGAACCGGTCGGCGAACCGCTCGTACTCCGCCACCGGGATCTTCTCGTTGGCCATGACCCACTCGGCGAGGGTGCCGGGGCGGGCGCGGGCGGGCACGGCGTAGAGGCCCCAGTGGACGAAAAGCCCGAATTTCGCATCGCGGTACCAGGCGGCGCGCTCGGCGGCGGCCGCCTCGGGAGACAGGCCGGCACCCGGCACCGGGGGCCGCCCCGCACAGGCGGCGAGCGCTCCGGCGACGAGGAGGGCCAGGACGCGGGACACCGCCGTCCGCCGCCGCGCAGGCCCCGGGGACCGCGCTCCGGATTCAGGATGGACCGCCGAGCGCATGCGCGTGCTCCCCACGACCGGATCCTCAATCCGCCCGGCGGTCACCCGGCGATCTTCGCGACCGCCTCTCGCGCCGCCCGTTTCACGGCCTCGTCCGCGTCCCGCTCCGCCGCCGCCCGCAGGGCCGGCAGGGCCTCCTGCGCGTCCGCCCCGAACGACCCGAGCACCTCGGCCGCCGCGCGGCGCACGCGGGAGTCGTCGTCCGCCAGCGCCTTCGCCAGCGCCGGCAGACCGCCGGGACCGATCCGGCCGAGGGCCTGGGCGGCACGCGCACGGACATCCGGGTCGGCGTCCTTCAGGCCGCCGACCAGAGCAGGCACCGCCTCCACCGCCGCCGGGCCGCCCTGCCGCAGCGCGATGCACGCCCGCCAGCGGATTCCGGCGTCCGGGTCCTTCAGCACGCCGACGAGCGCCGGAACGGCCTCTTTCCCGGCCGAGCCGAGCTTGATGAGGATCGTGACGGCGACGCGGCGGACGTCGGGATCGTCGTCGCGCAGGGCCCCGGCGAACGCCGCGACGGACTCCGGCGAGGCGGGATCGAGGTCGCCGAGGGACTTGACGGACCAGCACCGGACCTCCGGATCGGGATCCCGGACCGTCTCCCGGAGGGCCGGGGCGGCGGCCTTCGCGCGGGGCCCGATCGGGCCGAGAACATACGCGGCGGCCTTGCGAGCCTCCGCCTCCGGGCTCTTCAGCTCCTCGATCAGGCGGGGCACGCCTGCGGCCCCGATCCGGCCGAGGGCGAACTCCGCGCGCCAGCGGATGTCGGCATCGGGATCGCCCAGGTCTTTGAGCAGGCCCGACACGAAGGGGGCCCCTTTCGCCCCCGACCCCGCCCACCCCATGATCGCGCGCTTGCGGTTCTCCATCGGGTCGGCGTCGCCGTAGGCGTCCTCGGCCGCGGCGGGGCGCAGGGGCGTCGCCGGGAGGAGGAGGGCCAGGATCGCCGGGAACGACAGCAGGGCGGCGCGCATGCGGGGGACCCTCCGGCCGGAGTCCGCGGACCGGACGGCGATTATAGGAGGGCAGGCCTGCG
>CAYUME010000101.1:0-10809 GCA_964445475.1 uncultured Planctomycetia bacterium | reverse complement strand
CGGCGGGCATCAGGTCGGGGGTGAACTGGATGCGGTTGAACTTCAGGTCGAGGACCTGGCTGAGGGTGCGGACGAGGAGGGTCTTCCCCAGGCCCGGCACGCCCTCCAGCAGGCAGTGCCCGCCGCTGAAGAGGGAGACGAGCACGCCGTCGACGATCTCGGCGTGACCGACGATGACCTTCCCGATCTCCCGCCGGAGGGCGTCGAAGTCCCGCCGGAACGCCTCGACCCGCTGCTGCGCGTCCATGTCGGATCTCCTCATGGGAACACACCGCGGAGACACGGAGCTCACGAAGGCCATCCGGCGCCGATCCCGCGCACGCCCGCCACCGGGGCTCCGGCCTCGGCTCCGCGCCCTCCGCACCTCCGTGGCTTGTCTACCACCGCACGTCACTCCCCGGGCTTCTTCTCCTTCGCACGCTTTTTCGCGTCGAGCAGACGATCCATGTAGGAGCCGCCCTCCGCGGGGGCCGGCGGTTTCGGCTCCGCCGGCTTCGGCGGCGGGGGCGCCGCCGCGGGCTTCGCCTCCGTCACGGGGCTCCCGACCGGGCCCGGCGCGGACGCGGACGCCGGCGCCTCGAAACGCCGGGCGGACGCCGGGGTCCCGGCCCCCCGGTCCGCCTCGCCGGCCCGGGGACCGCCGTCGGCGGCCGGAGGCCGGCTCCGGAGGCTCCGGATCTTCGCCTGGAGCGCGGCCAGCGTCGGGTCCTCGACGGCTTTTTTCGGCGCGAGGAGCCGGCGGACGAGGGGGATCCGGCGGAGAACGGCATCGCGCACCGCCGCCAGCTCCCGCCGCCCCACGTCGAGCTTCCGCACCCCCACGTCCACCGGAAAGAGGAGCGCCGCGACCAGCAGGAGCAGCGGCCAGAGCGGCGTCCGGGTGGCGACGGGCGGCCGGTCGCGCCGGAAGAAGGCCTCCGCCGGTCCGCCGGCGTCCAGGATCTTCCCGCCGGCCGCCTCGGCGATCTGCCGGAGGAGCGGATCGTTCGTCTTGAGGTCGCGGTACTCGGGGGCGTAGGAGACGGCCAGCCCGGTGGTGCGCGTCCCGAGGTCGACGCCCGAGCCCGGCGCGCCGCGGGCGCCGACCCCGACGAGATAGGGCCCGACCTGGTCGGCCGGGAAGACCGCCTCGTAGCGACCGGGGGCGGTCTGGAGGAAGCGGAGCGGGTGCCCGGTGGCATCGGGCGCGGAGACGGTCCCCTCGAGGAGGAGGTTGTTGAGGAAGCGGCCGTCGGCGTCGACCGCCTCGACCGTCACGCGGGCGCGGCCGTCGGGCCCGGCCTCCGTGCTCACGTGGACGTTCCCCCGCGGGGCGGTGCGCGAGCACCAGCGGACCGCCTGGGCCCAGAACCGCGCGAACTGGGCCCACCCGACCCACTCCTTCGCCCAGCGGTTCTTCGCGTCGGAGGTGAAGGCCACCGATCTGCCGAGTCCGTACTGCCAGTGCGCCAGGAGCGGATCCTGCTCCTCCGTCGCCAGCAGCGGGACCTCGGCGAGATCCTTGCGCGAGACGGGCACGTAGCCGTGCAGCGTCGGCAGCGCGGCCGGGTCGAGCCCCTTGAGCAGCTCCGACCAGGCGACGGGGCGGGGCCGGAAGGGCTCCTCGACGACCGAAGCCCGGCGGACCGTCACCGCCTCCTTGAGGAAGATCTGCGGCAGGGCGGCGGGATCGGTCACCTCGTAGCAGCGCCCCTTCCCGATCGTCGCCACGCGGCGCATCATCCCCTGGTCGCTCCCGCCGTGCCAGCCGATGGCGACGGTGGAGATGGTGATCCGGTCGGCGACGATCCCGTCGAGAAGCCCCGTGGCGGGCGGCGAGGGGTCGCCGTCGGAGAGGATGACGATGTGCTTGAGGGCGGCGGGGACGGGCCGGAGCCCCTGGTGGGCCAGGCGCAGGGTCTGGTCGAAGGTCGGCATGTCGCCGTTCTGCATGTTCCGGATCATCGCGATCATCCGGTCCTTGTTGACGGCCGGCTGCATCGGGAAAAGCCACTCCTCGCCCCGCGCGCCGTACAGGAGGACGCCGGCGTAGTCGCGGGAGCCGAGGGCCTTGATGGCGGAGACGCCGATCTGCTCCGCCCAGTAGTTCCCCTGCGGGATCTCGCAGGTGTGCATGATGAGGCAGAGGGCGCCGCTGGGAAGGACCTTCTTGTGCTTGAGATCCATGTCGACGGGAAGCGCCTCCTCGACGGGCGTGCCGCCGTACCCGCCCGCGCCGAAGGCGTTCTCGCCCCCGACCATCACCAGCCCCATCCCCGTCCCCCGCACCGCCTCCCGGACCGCCGTCATCTGGTCGACGGAAAGGGCGGTCGCCGGGACGTTGGCGAGGACGAGGCAGTCGTAGTTCTGGAGGGCGGCCGCGTCGAGGGCGAGGTCGGCGGGGGTCCCCGCCGCGTGCAGGATCTGCTCGCGGCCGAGGGCCTCCGCGAGGAACTCCACGTCCCGCGGCTCGCCGCCGAGCAGGAGCACGGCGTGACGCCCCTGCGTCACCGTGAAGCCGTGCGCCCGGTTGTTCTCGGGCAGCGTGTCCGCGTCCGTCTCGAGGACGACCTCGTAGGCGTTGAAGCGCGGGTCGAAGCCCCGCTCGCCCGGCGGGACCTTGAGCGTGAGGGGGAAGACGTTCTTCCCGGGGCGGAGCTGCACGGCCAGCTCCCCCTCCAGCGACCGGTTGCGGTAGACGCGCAGGCGGCCGGCGGCGGCATGGCTGGCCTGCACGACCACCCGCCCCTCGAACGGCTCGCCCAGCTTCGCCTCGTTCGGGACGGTGAAGCCCTCGACGAGGACCTCCTGCGGATACGCGTAGACGAAGGGGACGACGTCGATCTGGACGCCGGCGGCGCGCGCGGCGACGGCCTCCTGGAGGGCGGCGCCGCGGTTCTCGTTCCCGTCGGTCAGGAGGACGATCCGGCGCCGGGCCCCCTCGGGAAAGGCGGCCAGCGCGAGCCGCAGACCCGCCGCGAGGTCCGTCTGGTCCCGCCGGATCCCCGCGGCGAACGTCGCCAGCTTCAGCGGGCGCGTCGGCGGCTCCTCGATCATCGCGTCGCGGCCGAAGACCACCACGCCCGCGCGGTCGCCCGCCCCCATCGCCTCGCAGGTTTTCGTGAGGAAGGCGGGCAGCTTCGAGCGGAAATCGGGGGGGACGCTCTTCGAGAGGTCGACCACGAACAGGACGCACTGCTCGTCGCTCGTCCGCTCGCCCTGCAGCTCGGCCGCGGCGAGGACGAGGAGCCCGAGGATCAGCGCCCGGACAAGACCCGAGACCCAACGGCGGCGCGGGGAGAGCCCCGTCCGCCCCTTCAGCGCCAGCCAGACGGCGGCGGGAAGGAGGAGCAGGAGGACCAGGTAGAGCGGATGGAGGACCGATACGCCCATATGGGGAAGCCCGCCCGGGCCACGAAACGTCAAGCCATTTTAAAATACCAGAGAACGGCGCATTAAGAAACGTGGAAGAAGCCTAGAAACGGACCAGCTGGATGCGGTGGTTGAGGGCGTCGGCCACGAAGACCAGGCCGCCGGCACCGAAAGCGAGGTCCCACGGCTCGTTGAAACGGCCGGGGGCGATGCCGGGGCCACCCCAGGCCGCCAGGGGCTTCCCGTCGCGCGTGAACCGCTGGAGCCGGTTGTTGCCGAACTCGCAGACGAGAACCGCCCCCCCCTCCTCCAGGTGGATGTCGTACGGGTACTTGAGGGCGGCGGCGTTTTCGCCAGACCACGCGGCGCGGAAGGCGCCGTCGGGGCCGAGGACCTGGATCCGGTGGTTGCAGGCGTCGGCGACGTAGAGCGTGCCGTCCGCGTCGACCGCCAGGTCCTGGGGACGGTTGAATTGCCCGGGCCCGTCGCCGCGGCTCCCGAGGATCGCGACCTCGCGGCCGTCGGGCGCGAACTTGTGGATGCGGTCGTTGCCGCCGAACTCGGACACATAGAGGAACCCCTCGCGGTCGACGGCGAGGCCGCAGGGATAGATGAACTGGCCGGGCCCCGTCCCCTCGCCCCCCCACGACCGCAGCGCCTTCCCCTCCGGCGTGTAGACGCGGATCGTCTGGTAGTGGGTGTCGGCGACGACGACGTTCCCCTCGCGGTCGCACTCGATGTCGGTCGGGCGCCCGCGCGCGGTGGACGGCGTGCTCCAGGCGAGGAGAAACCGGCCGTCCTCCGCGAACTTCTGGATGCGGCCGGTCATGTCGACGACGTAGACGTGGCCGCGGCCGTCCGCGGCGACGGCGCGGGGCTTGGTGAACTGGCCGTCCCCGATGCCGGGGCTCCCCCCCCAGACGGCGACGGGCGGGACGGTGCCGGGGGCGGGGGGGGAACAGGAGAAAAGCACGGACAGCGCGCCCGGAAGCAAGCCGAACCGGCCGATGCACAATGCGAAACGGGACATGGCGGCGTTCAACATGGCGGATCGGGGCTTCAACACGGGGCCGGTTCCCACGATGGCCGACGTCTATTCCGACAGGGCCTTGAGGGCCGCGGCGGCGGCCTCCCGGACCTCGGGCTCGGGATCCGTGAGCAGGGCCCCGACCGCTTTCGCGTGCTCGCGGGCCCCGAGCCGGCCGAGGGTTTTCGCGGCAAAGGCGCGGATCCAGGACTCCTCGTCTTTCAAGCAGGGGGCGATCGCACCGGCCTGGTCCCGCGCACCCATCTCCCCCAGGGCGACCACGGCGGCGATCCGGACGCCCGGCCATGCGTCCTTCAGAAACACCGCGACCACACCGGCATACTGAACCGCCCGCAGACGCCTCAGGGCTTCCACGGCAGCCGCGCGCAGCTCGGCCTCCCCCGACAACACGGGGCCGGTGTCCTTCAGAAGTGAAGCCACCGCGTCCGCCTGATCGCGCGCATCCATGGCGGCGAGGGCCTCCACCGCGCTCAACCGGACGTCGTGGCAGTCATCCTCGATCAACCGGGCGACGGCCCCGGCATACTGGCTTGCCTTCAGTCGCCCCAGCGCGTCCGCAGCGGCACAACGGACACGCGGGGCCTCATCCTGAATGAGCGGGGCGATCGCTGCCGCGCGCGAGGCGGCCTGCAGGCGATCGAGGGCCTTCAGCGCGGCGACGCGGACGCCGGCGTCGCGATCCCGGAGCCGGCATGCGATCTCCTCCTCGCGATCCGACGCCCCCAACACCGCCAGGGCATCGATCGCGGCCGCACGCAGGATGGGGTCCGGATCCTCCAACTGGGCGGCGACGCGGCCGACGAAGGGGCGGCCCGCGGTCCGGTGTCCGGCCCTCCAGGGCGTCCATTTGTCCGAGGCAAACAGCGCAAGAACCTCGCGACGCACTCGTGGATCGGCGTCGTCGAGCAACGAGCCGGCGGCCCGAATCCAGTCCACAACGGGTACGGCGGCCTCCGCCGCGCGCAGGCGGTCGTGGACCGGCTCCGGCAGATCAACGAGGGCGGACCGATCGCGGCGTGACGACCAGAGATAGAGCACGGCCGCGGCCGCGGCGCGGACGCCGGCGTCCGGGTCGGTCAGGCGATTCGCGACCGACTCCAGCCGATCCCTCGTATTCAGACGGCAGATCGTCAGGACCGCCTCCGACCGGACACCCGGGTCCGCATCCGCGAGGCGCTCGTCAATCCGGTCTCCGGAAACGGGCGGGGGCGCTAACGACGACGGCGCGGATCCGCGTGCGCAGCCCGCAAGCACGGCGGACAGGATCGCTAGAAAGGGAAAAGGATGAAGGAGGCAAGTAAAACGGCGATGGACGGAATCCCGCATGGATCAGCCCCCCACGACGGCCGGCGGGCGCGCCTGGTCGAACCGCACCGTCTCCCCCGGCACGCGACGCGCCGCATCCATCACCCACACCGCCGCCCCGCCGCACCGGACGCGGAGGGCGGGCGCGCCGTCCAGCAGGGCGGCGCCGGCCACGACGCCCTCGAACCGCCCGCCCTCAGCCGCGACGAAATCGCCGGGGCGGAAGGCCAGCGTGCAGTTCCCGCGCCCCGCCGCGGCGGCGCACTCGACCGCGCCGATCGCCGTCGCGACCCGCCCCTCCCCCGGCCCGGCGGTCCCCGCGAGGCAGTCCGTATAGCCGAGCAGCAGGGCGGCCTCGGGCGTGGCGGGACGGGAGAAGACCGTCTCCGGCGACCCCGCCTGTCCGCACCGTCCCGCCTCGAGGATCGCCACGCGGTCGGCCGACGCGAGGGCCTCGCCGGCCAGATGCGTCACGAGGAGGACGGCCCGTTCGCCGTCCCCCCCGCCGTCCCGAAGCACCCCGGTCCACCCGCCGCGCGCGAAGCGGCGGGCGAGGGCGGCCAGCTCCGCGCGAACCTTCGGGTGGAGGCCGGCGAAGGGCTCGTCGAGGAGGAGGACGGCGGGATCGGGGGCCATCGCACGCGCCAGCGCGAGCCGCTGCCGCTCGCCCCCCGAAAGCGCCTCCGGGCGGCGATCGAAGGCCTCCGCGGGCAGGCCGACCGCCGCGAGCGCCCCGCGCGCCGCCTCGCGCCGCGCCGCCTTCGCCCCCCCGCGCCCTTCCAGCGCGAAGGCCACCTGCTCCGCCGCCGTCATGTGGGGCCAGAGGGCGAGGTCCTGGAAGACGAGGTTGACGCCTCGGCGCTCGGGGGGAACGTCGACGGAAACGATTCCGGATTCCGAATCCCGGATGCCGGATTGTGGAATGGGCTCCCAAAACACCTGCAGGCCGGCCAGGTCGATGCGGCCGGCGTCGGGGCGGTCGAGGCCGGCGAGGCAGCGCAGCAAGGTCGTCTTGCCGCATCCCGACGGGCCGAGGACGGCGGTGACGGCCCCCGCGGGGGACTCGAACGAGAACCCGTCGAGGATCGCGCGGCCGCCGTGGCGCTTGGACACGCCTTCACAACGGATCATGTGAATTCAAAGCCGAATAAGGCAAAACGTCGCCACCGTTTTCATTTTGCGCTCAGCATTTTGCATTGCGCCCGCCCAAGCCCGCGATCCATCCCCCGAGCGCCACCACGACCACGCAGGCCGCGATCGCCAGGAGCCCCAAGGCCGCGACGGTCGAATCGTACGCATAGTGCACGAGATCGAAGATCCGCCAGGGCAGGACGTCGACGCCGGGCGGGTGGACGAGCAGGACGCTGCCCAGCTCGCCCATGCAGAAGAGGAAGGCGAGGGCGAGGAAGGCGGCGGCCTCGGCCCGAAGGGCGGGCGCCTGGACGCGGAGGGCGACGCGCCACCACGGGAGACCGGCGAGGCGGGCGGCCTCGACGGGGCCCGGCCCCTGGGCGCGGAGGCCCGCCCCCAGCCCCGCCCACGGGATCCAGAATCCGCGTGCGACGTACGCCAGGACGACCATGGCCGCGCTGCCGTAGACGAGGCCGGGCAGGCCGGGCCGGTTGTACGCGGCGACCAATCCGATCCCGATCGCGGCGCCGGGTAGGGCGAAGCCGAGAAAGGCCGCCGCGCCGACGCCGAGCCGGACCGGACGGCGCGAGCGGCCGTGGCCGAGGGCAAGCCGGAGGACGAGCGCCAGGCCCGTGGCCGTCCCCGCGCCCGCCCCCGCGAGAAGCAGCGTCCGGCCGAGGTCCCCCGACGCGACCCGCCACGCGCCCGCCAGCGCCGCGCCGGGCGCGGGTCCCAGGCCGGAGAGGAAGGAGGCCGTCGGGAGGGCGAGGCTCCCCCCGAGCCCCCCCGCGGCCACGAGAACCGCCAGGCCTGCCGCCGGCCCGGAGAGCATCGGCGCGGCCGCTCCGGCGCCGCGCAGGCCGCGGGACGGCACCCGGGGAAGCAGCCACAGGAGCGCCCCGACGGCAAGGCCGACCGGCACGACCTGCACGAGCGCCAGCCGGAGCGCGCCGGCCGCGTCGTGGAAAGTCGCGAACCGCGCGTAGACCTCGGCGGCGAGCGTCGGCGTCCCGAAGATCGCCGGGACGCCCGTCTCCGCCATGGCCAGGACGGCGGCGAGGAGCGCGCCGGCTGCGGCGTGGCGGGCGGCCAGGGGGAGCGTCACGCGCCGGAGCGCCGCGCCGCGGCCCGCCGCGAGGCGCGCCGCCTCCTCCATCCCGGGATCGATCGACCGCAGCCCCGCGACCGCCCCCCACGCCGCGCACGGCCAGAGCGCCGCCACGAGAACGAGGATCGTGCCGGCAGGCGAGAAGAGCCAGGAAACGGAGGCCCCCCCGGCCCCGCCGACCCCGGCGAAGAGCCCGATCCACGCGACGGCGTGGAGGTAGGGCGGGACGGCGAGGGGGGCCATCGTCATCGCGCGGACCGCCCCCCGGCCCGGCCACGCCCCCGTCCGCTCGAGGAGCAGCGCGACCGGAAGGCCGACGGCCAGCGTCCCCGCGGCGACCGCCGCCCCGACGAGGAGGGTCATGCCGAGGCGCGAGACGAGCGCCATCGGCGGCAGGGGAAGGGCCTCGCCGAGCCCCGTCCCGCCGCCCGACAGGCCGTAGAGCGCGAACGCGACGAGCGGGAGAGCGACCAGCACGGCGACTCCCGCCAGGCCCAGGACCGTCACCGTCGCGCGCATGGTCGCGTCTCGTAATGGAGGGCCACCCCGTTTCCGTGGAAGCTTCTCCCCCGTGCCCGATACGTTTGGATTTCCGAACACAGCCATCTTCCCGCTACCGGAAGACCGCCTGGATCTCCGTCGCCGCCGTCTCCCACGCCTCCGCCAGCCGGTCGAAGTCGACCGGCATCCGCTTGACGTGGCTGAGGCGGGGCGTCCCCGCGGGCAGCCGGTCCTCGGCGGCGGCGCGGAGCGGCATCTGGCGCGAGCGCCCCGCGGCCAGCGCCCCCTCCACCTCGACGCTCAGGAGGTCATCGACCAATTGCTTTCCGTTGCCGGGATTCGGCCCGCCGGCGACGAGGGCGACGGCGTTCGGGATGACGAGGCACCCCGGATCGTCCGGCCCCTGGTCCGGGACGACCAAGGCGAGCGGCTTCCCGCCGTCGAGACCGACCCAGACGTCGTCGGTGTCGGTCAGGCAGACGTCGAGCTCGCCGCGGGCGACGAGGTCGCGGACCATGGCGTTGCCGGCGGTCGCGCGGCCGCCGTGGGCGCGGAAGTCGCGGGCCCAGGACGCCAGGAGGTCACCGGGCAGGGCCCGCATCGCGGCCAAGTGGACGGCGGTGGTTCCGGTGAGGGGGTTCCCGATCCCGGCGCGGCCCTTCCAGCGCGGGTCGGCGAGGTCGCGGACGCGGCGGGGCGCCTCCTCCGGCCGGACGCGCCGCGTGTTGTAGGCGATGACGCGGGCGCGGGCGGCGAAACCGGTCCACCGGTGCTGCGGGTCGCGCAGGTCGGCGGGGAGGTCGGCGGCGGCGGGCGAGGCGTACGGCGCGAAGACGCCGGCGCGGGCAAGGACGGCGGTGCGGAGCGGCTCGGAGCTCCAATAGACGTCCGCCCGCGGGTGCGCCTTCTCCGCCAGAAGCCGGTTCGTCAGCCCCACCGCCTTGTCGTGTTCCGTGTCGTACACCGCCCGCACCACGATCCCCGTCCGCCGCTCGAACGCCTCGATCAACGGGCGCGCGTAGATATCGTCGCAGGACGAGTAGAGGACGACCGCGTTCTCCGCGCGGGGGGAGCAGCCGGCCGCGACGGCCGCCGCGAGGGACGTGACGAGAAGAAGTCCGGAATGACGCGCAGACAAAGCCGCAACAGCCCGAATCGCCACGAGACTCATGCCCCCCCCGATCCCGGTCGGAACAAAGCGGCCCCCCCGCGAACAAGCCATCCACGCCTTTCGTGGATTCAGTCCCCCTGCTTCGGCCGCACGCTCTCGAAGTACTCCCGCACCGCGTCCTTCTGCCCGGGCGGGATCTCCTCCTTGGTGAGGGCGTCGTCGGCCTCCTGCTGGTAGGCGCTGAAAGCCTCGCCGTACGCCGTCGAGGGGGAGGCCTTGCCGGGGTCGCCCTTGACGGTCCCGACGACGGTCATGCGGCCGCGCCCCATCATCCCGCGGAGCCGGTCCTTCTCGAGGCCGACGTCGTCTGGCGACTTCGGGGCGATGCCGCCGGCGCCCTGCCCCGGCCCGCCCAGGCCGCCGCCCTGGCCCTGCGACCGCCCCTTCCGGAAGGGGGACTGCCCGCCCGCACCCCGACCGCTCCCCTTCGCCAGCTTCCCGCGCCCGCCGCACGACGGGCAACCGTCACCCTTTCAGCCTTCGCCAGAGGGGCCGTCGCACGGCTGCTCGTCCTGGGCCAGGCCGTCCTTGAGGTCGTCGAGGTCCCGGAGCAGGTCCTGCATCGACTCGAGATCGCCGAGGTCCGAGTCGAGGCCGTCGAGCCCGCGGGCGAGATCCTGAAGGGCCCGGTCGGCCTGGTCGCCGGGCTTGCGCTCCCCGCCCTCCCCGAGCCCCCGTGAGGCGTCCCGGAGCCCCTTCGCCAGGTCCCGGAGATCCGGGGCGCCGGATCCGTCGGGGCTCTTCCGGTCCAGTTGCTCGGCCAGCGCGTCGCCCATGCGTCCGAGGGCCTCCCGGAGCCGGTCCTGCTCCTCGGGCGACAGCTCGCCCTTCGCGAGCTTGTCGCGCATCGCCTCGAGCTCCTTCGCGGCCTGGCCGAACTCCCCTTCACGGACGAGCCGCTCGAGGGGCGTCTCCGTCTTCGGATCGCCCTTCGCGAGGGCGTTCATGGCCTGGCGGGCGGACTCGAGCTTGCGGGACAGCTCGTCCTTGTCCGCCTCCAGCTCGTCGGCGAGCGTCGAGAGCTTCGCCATCGCCTCCTTCCGGTCCGTGTCCGGCGCCTTCATCAGCTCGGCGATCTTCTCGAGCTCGCGGGCGGCCCGGGGAGCCTCGTCGGTCTTCTTCGCCTTGGCGCGCTCCAGGATCTCCTCGCGCTTCAGCTCGAGCTTTCGCGCCTGCTCCTTCAGGACCGCGGCG
>CAYUME010000100.1:0-10813 GCA_964445475.1 uncultured Planctomycetia bacterium | reverse complement strand
AGGGATGCGCGGGGGCTTGAGCTCGACCGCCACGCCGTAGCGGGACTTCATGCGCTCGAGCACGTCCTGGTGACCGCCCGCATCCGCCGGGGCGTCGGCGCCCAACGGCATCGCGGGGACCCCGTCCGGCGTGATCGTCCCCCCGAGGGGGATGTCGATCTCCCGGCCTTCCCCCTGGATCACGATGCGGTCGCGGACGACACGGACGACGCGGCCGAGCACGGTCTCGTCCCCCGGGCCGACAAACCGCGGCTCGGACGCCCCGTACGACTCGATCAGCCCCTTGTAGGCATCGGACTGGGCGTCGTAGACGATCCCGGTCAGGACGGGGGGGCGGGAGCCGGCCACCGCACCGACGACAGCCTGCGTCACGCCCGCGACGGACGCCGCCGAGGGCGGGGCGAAGATGTTCCGCGTCTCGATCAGCTTGTAGTGCTCGTAGGGCTTCTTCGACGGGTGCGGCGTCTCCTCGCCCCGGGCGGAACGGGGCCCTGCCAGGGCGAGCGCCGCAGCCGCCGCCAGGATCGCGCTAGGAACGGCGATTTTCATCGTGGCTCGCTTTCTTGACCGGCGCGGAGACCGCCGGCTCGATCGTGGAGATCTGCACGTCCACGTCCAGCGACGCCCGGCCCGGCCGCGCCGTGACCTGCAGGCGGCGCACCTTGAGCAGCTCCGGCGACGTGTCCAGCTCGTACACGAACCGCGACAGGCTCTGGATGCTGCACTGCAGCCGGACGTCGTACGAGATCTCGTTGAACTCGCCGCGCGGGTCCACCCGCTTCAGCGGCTCCGTCTTCGAGAAGGACGTCCCCGCCGTCGTCGCCAGCTGCCAGAGGTGGTCGACGAAGAAGAGGACCTCGTCGAGCGAGACCCGCTTCATCCGCGTCTTCAGGGCGTCCCACCGGGCCTGGACCTCCTTCTCCCGGGCGACCACTTTCCGGTCCCGCGCGAGGTCCTGGTCGGCCTTCTCGATCTTCTGCCCGAGCTCCTCCCACCGGCGGAGGCCGGGGCGGACGACCGCCTGGTCGAGGAGCAGGAGCCCCACCACGAGGGCCGCGATCGTGCCGTAGAAACGCTCGCGCCGGGACAGTTTCATGGCCTCAGGTCTTCAGTTTCGCCTTGTCGCCGTTCGACTTCTCCGGAACGAGGCTCCGGATCTGCACCGTGATCGTGTAGTCGTACCGGAACTCGCTGCGATCGCTGTTCTTCGTGAAGGCCCCCAGGGCGGCGTTGACGAACGACTTCGAGCCGTTCAGGCCGCTCACCAGCTTGCTCATCACCTGGTTCGACTTGCTCCGGCCACTGATGCGGATCATCCCGGACTCGTCGACCCCCAGCGTCGTCACGTACGCCTCGGGAGGGAAGAGGGCCGTGATCTCGCGGAGCAGGTCGGCGAGAGGCACCCGGTCGGGACCCCACTGCGAGGCCAACGCCACCTGCTTCTCCGTCTGCTGGATCTGCTCCACGCGCGGCTTCAGCTCCTTGATCTGCGCCTCCCGGAGGTCCAGCTCCGCCTGCCGGCCGGAGAGCAGGATCCAGCCGGTGACGAGCCCCGCGACGAGCAGGACGGCCGCGGCGATGCCGCCGACGACCAGGACCTCGTGCAGGCGCCGCCGGCGGACCTCGAGCGCCCCGAGGAAGTTCAGGAAGGGCGCCTCCTCCGACAACGAGGAGAGGGCGGCCCCGGCCGCCGACGCGAAGGACGGGTCCAGCGAGGCCGGCGGCACGGCCGACCCCACCAGCCCTCCCGACGGCTCCAGCGGCGTGACGGGCACGCCCAGCTCGCCCTCGAGCAGCGACCGCAAGGCCGCCAGCCGGGCCCCCCCGCCCGCCAGCAGCACCGCGCCGACGTCCGCCCCCCCCAGCTCCGCCTGCCAGGCACGGATCGAACGGGACACCTCGGCGATCAGCTGGCCTGCCCAGGCCTCGGCGGCGGGAGGAAGCGGCTCGTCGCCCCGCAGGGCCTCCAACGGATCGGTCGGGACGGTCTCCGGGGCCGTCGAGGGGGCCGGATCCCCGGCCGAGGCCGCCGGGACCTTCGTCGACGGCGCCCGAAGGACCTCCGCCAGGCCCGAGAGACCGACGGGCGCGCTCCGGGAATAGCGGACCTCCCCGCCCAGGCCCAGGATCACCTCGCTCGATCCCCACCCCACGTCGATCACGGCGACCGCGTGCGGGGACGGGGCCGAGGAACCGGAGGACGCGTCCGCCTGGCGAGCCGGCTCCGCCGGCGAGACCTCCCCCCCGGTCGACGCCTCGCCCGACCCGTCCGCCCCGGACGGGGCTTCCGGAAAAAGATCCGGGCGGGTCGCCCGGCCCAGCGTCCATGACGCCAACAGGCTCGGCAGGGCGCCCTCGACAATCAGCCCCGCGGCATCGACGACCGCCGCCGCACGGTCCGCCACCTCCGACGGCACGGCGGCGAAGAGGATCCGGACCTTGCCGTGCGCCCCCGATTCGACGGGCGGATCGCCGCCGACGCGCGTGTAATTGTAGCGGAGCTTCTCCAGCGGCAGCGGCAGGTCCTTGCCCGCCTGGAAGCGGACCATCTGGGCGATCTCTTCCGGCGTCCCCTGCGGCAGCTGCAGCCAGCGGAGGATCAGGCGATGCCGGGGAACAGACCAGACGGCCTGGGCGGCTTTGAAGCCCTGGCGCCGGAGGACGCCGGTCAGCCATTCGCCGAGCACGGCCGGCGACCCTCCGCGCACGCCGTCCGGAACGGGCACGGAAACCGCGTGCAGGATCTCGAAACCGGTCGCGGTACGCTGGATCTCGACCGCCTTGAAGGCGTGCTCGCCCAAGTCGAGGCCCACGGCGGCCCGCGGCCTGCGTTTCGCATCGAGGGGCAAGGAAGATCGGCTCATGCGGTTCCCCGGGCACGGGAAGGCGGCCGGCCCAACTCTAAACCATTCCAATCACTCGCATTACGATACACTATAGACGGCTCGCCCCCCCGGATTGATTCAGGGGGCGCGCAAAATAACCGCTCGCATTCGGGGGCCCTCCCGGATCCGATCCTCCCCATCTTAACCCCGTCCGGTCGGGCTGTCCAAACTTGTCGCCCCCTCAACGCGTCGCGTCCTCCAGGGGGTAGGGGAATCCCAGGGACGTCAGGTCCTTGAGCGCCAGGACACGGGGCGGCGACGTCGTCATGTCCACCACCGTCCAGATACGACTATAGACGGGAGGCAGCCCCCGGGCGTTGGGGACCCACCCGACGGCCTGGATCGAGTACTGGCTGGCGTGCACGGTGATGACGTTCGCGAGCTGCGCGAAGACGGTCCGGTCCATCACGTTCAGGAGCCATCCGATGTTGTTGAGCGGCTCCGAGGACTGGCTGCGGTGGGTGATCACGGCGTCGGCCAGGTCCTCCGTCATGCCGGGCAGGGCCATCAGGACCTGCCGCGGGGCGGTGTTGACGTTCACGAGGCCGGGGATCTGCGCCGCGTCGACGAGGGTGACGAAGTCGGCCACCGCCTGGAAGGTGGCGTTGTCCCAGCCCGGGAGGAAGAGCAGGGCGCCCACGGAGGGGTACGGCCCGTTGACGCGGCCGACGACGATCGCGCGGATCTGCTCGTCGGAGGCCTTCTCGCCGAGGACCGACTGGAGCTCCGGGAGGGAGGCCGTGTTGATGTTCACGCGAGGCTGCCCGTCCTCCGAGACGTTCAGGTCGGACGAGTAGACGGTGCAGAGGTGCCAGAGCCCGGGCTCGAGCCGGCCGTCCGCGTTGTCGGGCGGGTCGTTCTCCGCCCCGTCGTCTTCGTTGGGGTCCAGCAGGCCGTTCCGGTTCCAGTCCTCGCCGTAGAGGACCATCGCGTCGACGCCCTTGACGTAGAGGAGCTCCTCGACCGTCTCGAAGGGGGCGTTCTTGCAGCGGTAGGGCTTGGCGAGGCCGAGATAGTAGTTCCCCTCGGCGCCGGCGGAGCCGGGCACCTCGTCGACGTCCCGCCAGTCGAGGATCGCGTCGACGATCGCGTCGGTCATCCGGGGGGTGAGGGCGAGGAGCATCTCGCGGGTGGCGGTGTTGAGGTTGATCTTCCCCGCCTCGTCCTCGGGGCCGTACTGGAGGGGGATATTGTCGACCAGGTAGTCGCTCGTGAAGACGGTGAAGAGCCCGCAGGGGTCGCGCCCCCCCCCGGGGTCCTCGACGGCGACGTCCAGGAACCGTTCGCGGTTGTCGTACCAGATGTCCCAGGGGCCGTCGGAGGCGGTGTTGTCCTCGAGGAGGGCGGCGATCGTGTACTCGACGGCGGAGTTGGCAAGCGACCGGGCCCGGACGCGGTCGGCGTTTCCCGCGCTGATCTGGTGCTCGACGCGGGCATCGTGCAGGAAGCTGTACAGGAAGAGGCAGAGCCCGGCGAAGACCCAGAGCACGAGGATCAGGATGATGCCCTTCCGGGGCCCGGATCCCGGGCTCGACGCGCCGCGCTGTCGGGGGACTCGCACCATGTGGGTCGAACTCGAAACCCGGCCCGGGACCCGGCGTCAAGAGCCGGTGTCCGCATCCAGCTGCGTGGCCGGCGGAGACGTCAGGCACCGGACAACCGTCTTGAGCGTCCGCTCGTGGATCTCCTCCCGCCGCTCGATCCGGATCGTCAGCGAGATCTCCACCGCCTGGGGCAGGGCGTTCGCCTGCCGGGAATCCCAGGTGTCGTACCAGGCCGTGCCGAGGCAGTAGCGCAGGCGGAAGGAGACGGCCTCGGGGGCGAGCTCGACGCGCTCCAGGTCCGACTCCTCCTGGACGGTCGGCGTGTTCAGCAGCGTCTGCTCGGCGCGGACGAGACCGCGCTCGGGGGTCGCCTCGTCGTCGTCGATGAAATAGAGCACGCGCGCGAGGTCGATCCGGCGGGGCCGGTCCGCGTCCTCGACGTCGACCGGCCCCATCCGGAAGGGGTCGGGCAGGACGGCGGCGGTGACGAAGTCGATCCGGTCCCGCGCCGCCGCGTCGTCCCCCTCGTGCTCGCCGAAGAACCCGCTGTCGTAGATCTCGGAGGGCTTGATGGCGAGGCGGAGGTCGGCGGTGAGCCGCTCGAGGACCTGCCGGGAGACCTGGTCGAGCTCGGACTGGATCTCCCCCCGGCGGGAGACGTCGCGCCCGGCGGCCAGGGTGCCGAAGATGGCGGCGGCGATCACGGCGCTGATCGTGACGGCCAGGAGGATCTCGATGAGGGTGAATCCGCCTTCGCCCCCGGCTTCGGCGGGAGCGCGCGCGTCCAGGGCGGGGGCCGGGGAAAGGAGGATCATCGGCTTATCGGCCCGTGCCGCCCGAGGAGGTGCCGCCCGTGGCCGCCGTGCCCGCCTGGAGGCCGGCCAGCGCCCCGGCCTGCCGGTCCAGCATCCACTGGACCACGATCAGGTCCCGGGTGCCCCCCCGGTCGGGCCACTCCACCGTCAGAACGATCTCGTAGAGGCCGAGCCAGGAGGTGGTCCGGCTGTCGATCCGGAAATGGAAGTCCGGCTCCCCGTAGTCGCTGAAGTCGCCCTCGTCATCCTGGGTGACGGGGATCAGCCCGGCATCGAGCTCGGCGAGCTTGGTGGCGACCAGCTCGGTCGCGATCGTGGTCCCCCGGGCGGCCGACGCGGCCCGCAGGCCGACCGTGAACCCCTGCGCGATCCCGACGATCGCGACGCCGAGGACGATCATGGCCACCAGGACCTCGAGCAGGGTGAGACCCCGCCGGGAGGTCCCGGGATCGCGAAGCGGAGACCCGGATGGCGCGTGGGGACAATGCATGGTCGGCCTTCGGAATCGGGACCCGGACGGCTCCGGCCCCCCGGACCTGCGCTACTTCGTGCGCGTCGTCGTCTGCGCCCCCGGCCGGCCGGCGCCCCCCTGGAGGACCTCGTCCATCTCCTCCGGCGGCACGATGCGGGCGCGCCCGGTGAGGCCTCGAATCTCGACGGCGCCCCGGTCTCCGTCCTCGTTCTCGAGCGGAAGGACGGCCTCGTCCGAGGACCCGTCCGCCCAGAAGCGGACCTCGACCCGCCCGTCCGCGACGGGCTCGTCGTTGATCCGGATCGCTCCGAACCGGACGCCCTCGGCCAGCGTGTAGGGGCGGTCCTCCCGGCCGGTCATCTCGGACCAGAGGCCGGGCTCGGTGAGGGGCTTCCGCTCCTCCTCGAGCCAGAAGGCGTTCGTCGGGGGGTCGACGACGAGGCGAAGGCGGAGACCGCGGAGGACGGCGCGGGCGTGCCCCTCGCGGGAGGCCGCGAAGACCTGCTCCGTCCCCCGGCTCACCCGGAGGGCGGCCAGCGACCCGGCCAGGCGCGGGACGGCGAGCGCGGCCACGACGACCAGGACCGCGAGCACGAGCAGGAGCTCGAGCATCGTGAAGCCGTCGGCGCGGCGGCGCTCGCGTGGGGCCACGTCCCCTCCAGCGGCGTGCGCGGATCCGGCGGCGCCCGCCCCGTTGCTAATGCGCAATGTCGTCCTCGGTCCCCTCCGCCCCGTCCGGACCGCACGAGGAGAGGTCGAACGTCTTCGGCCCCTGCGCGCCGGGATAGACGTACCGGTACGGGTTGGCCCAGGGATCGACCGGCACCTTCTTGAGATAGGGCCCCTTCCACTTGTTCGGGTCGGTCAGCCCCGCGGGCGGATTGATGAGGGCGTCCAGCCCCTCGTCCGACGTCGGGTACTTCCCGATGTCGGTCTCGTACATGTCGAGGCAGGTGGTGAGGCGGGAGATCTCCTCCTGCGCGGCGGCCACGCGGGCCTCCTGCGAGCGCCCGGCCAGCCGCGGGACGATCAGGGCTGCCAGGACGCCGATGATCACGACGACCAGCAGCAGCTCGATCAGCGTGAATCCGCCTGCGCCCCCGCGTCGGCGCGTCCCGCCCGGGGCAAGCCCCTCCGGGCTCCGGGTCCGGCAGCGGTCCGTCATGTCGCGCTCCTTTCAAAGGTTGGGATTCCGGGTCTTATCGCATGCTGCCCTGCAGCGAGTAGATCGGCAGGAGCATCGAGATCACGATCAGGCCGACGACCGCCGCCATGACGACGAGCAGGGCGGGCTCCAGCAGGCTGACGAAGATCCGCACCGCCCGGTCCACCTCCCGGTCGTAGGCGTCGGCCACATGCCCCAGGACCTCGTCGAGATTCCCGCTCTCCTCCCCGACGGCGATCATGTCGACGACGACGGGGGGGAAGTGGGGGCTCCGGCCGAGCGGCTCGGCGAGGTTCCGCCCCTCCTTCACGGCCGACGCCGCCTCGGTGGCGTCGAGCTTCAGCACCTCGTTGCCGAGCGCCTCGCGCGCGATCTCGATGGCGGTCAGGATCGGCACGCCGCTCTTGAGCAGCGTCCCCAGCGTCCGGGTGAAGCGCGCGATGGCCGTCTTGGTCACGAGGTCGCCGAGGAGGGGCGCGCGCAGCTTGAGGCGGTCGAAGACGAACCGGCCCTGCGCGGTCTGGAGCGTGCGCCAGAGCAGGACGCCGGCCGTGACGCCGCCCCCGAGGAACGCCCACCAGTAGGCGAGCCCCGTGTCGCTGACCCCGATCATCACCCGCGTCAGCATCGGCAGCTGGCCCCCGAGGTCCTTGAAGATCTCCGTGAAGCGGGGGATGAAATAGAAGACGAAGAAGCCGATGGCCAGGAAGGCGACGGTGACGAGAAGGGCGGGGTAGATGAGCGCCCCCGTGATGCGGCCGCGCAGCTCCAGCTCCTTCTCGGCGAACAGGGCGGCCCGCTGGAGGACGTCCTCGAGGAAGCCGCCGGCCTCCCCCGCGCGGAACATGCTGACGTAGAGGGGCGAGAAGGCGGAGGGATGCCGCGCCAGCGCCTCGGCCATCCCCATGCCGCCCGCCACGTCCGCGCGCACCTGTTCGATCACCGCGACGAGCGCGGGGTTGTCGGTCTGGCGGGTCAGCGTCGCGAGGGCCCGGTTCAGGTTCACGCCCGCCCGGAGGAGGTCGGCCAGCTGGCGGCTGAACAGGGCGGTGTCGGCGAGGCGGATGCGCCGCCGCCGCAGGACGGCCGGGGCCGCGCGCCCGTCCGCCGACGCAGCCTTGGACGCGTCGGCCCCCCGGGCGCGCTCCGCGTCCTCGGGCTCCGCGTTCGGGCCGGGACCGGCCTTCGCGTCGGCGACCCGCTCCGTCCGCGTCTCGAGCTCCAGCGGGAAGAGCTGCATGCGGTCGAGCGTCGAGACCGCCGCCTGCTCCGTGTCGGCCACCACCGTGCCGGTCACGATCGCGCCGGTCTCGTTTTTCGCCTTGTACGCGAAGGTGGGCATGGGGTTCCGCCTTCCGGGACCTGTTAGAAGCGGTCTTCCTTGGTCATCCGCAGCACCTCTTCCGGCGTCGTCTTCCCTTCGCGCACCCGCTCCCACGCGTCCATGCGGAGGGTCCGCATCGCCTGCTTCTCGATCGCGTAGCGCTTGATGGCGCTGGCGGGCGCCCGGTTGAGGACCATCTCGCGGAGGGCGTCGTCCATCGTGAAGAGCTCGAAGAGGCCCGTCCGCCCCCGGTAGCCCGTCCCCCGGCACTCCTCGCAGCCGGCCCCGTGGTAGAGCGTCTCGATCCCGGGGGGCATCACGCGCTCGAGGACCTTGAGGTTCGACGGGCGGTAGGGCTCCTTGCACTTCGGGCAGATGGTCCGGAGAAGGCGCTGGGCCATGAGGCCCTCGACGGAGGAGGCGACGAGGAAAGGCTCGATTCCCATGTCGATCAGCCGCGTGACCGCGCTCGCCGCGTCGTTCGTGTGGAGGGTCGAGAGGACCAGGTGGCCGGTGAGCGCCGACTGGACCGCGATCTCCGCCGTCTCGAGGTCCCGGATCTCCCCGATCATGATGATGTCGGGGTCGTGGCGCAGGATCGACCGGAGGGCGTTGGCGAACGTCAGCCCGATCTTGGCGTTGACGTGGATCTGCTTGACGCCGTCGAGCTGGTACTCGACGGGATCCTCGACGGTGATGATCTTGTCCTCGACGGAGTTGATCTTCTGGAGGCCCGCATAGAGGGTGGTCGACTTGCCGCTCCCCGTCGGGCCCGTGACGAGGAGGATGCCGTGGGGCTCGCCGACGAGCGTCTCGAAGCGCTCGTGGACGGCGGGGGGCATCCCGAGCTCCGGCAGCGGCAGGAACATCGTGGCGCGGTCGAGGAGGCGGAGGACCACGCCCTCGCCGTGGACGTTCGGGATGACCGAGACGCGGATGTCCACCTCCCGCCCGCCGGAGCGAAGCTTGATCCGCCCGTCCTGGGGAAGCCGCTTCTCGGCAATGTTCAGGTTCGCCATGATCTTCAGGCGCGAGATGATCGCCGCCTGGAACCGCTTGATCTGGGGCGGGGTGGAGACGCGGTGGAGCACGCCGTCGACGCGCAGGCGGATCCGGAGGTCCTTCTCGAGCGGCTCGACGTGGATGTCGCTGGCCCGCTCCTGGATCGCCTCGAGGAAGAGCTGGTTGACGAACTTGATGAGGCTGGCGTCCTCCGCCAGCTCGAGGTCGTCCTTCGAGGCGGTCTCCTCGTCGCGGATGAACTGCAGGTCGCCCTGGCCGTCGGCGATCATCCGCTCGACGGTGTCCGCGCCGACGCCGAAGTGGCGCTTCAGCAGCTTCTCGATCTCCCGCGCCTTGGCGAGAACCGGCTCCACCTTGCCACCGACGAGGAGGCGCAGCTCGTCCACCGCCCGCAGGTCGAGCGGGTCGGCGATCGCCACCGTCAGCCGCCCGTTCTCCCGCTTCAGCGGCAGGCACTGCCCCTGGATGGCCGCCTTCATCGGGATCGTCCGGATCAGGTCCGCGTCGATCTCGGCCGTCGTCAGGTCGACGACGGGCATCGCGGACTGCCGGCCGAGCCCCGCCAGGACGGCGTCCTCCGTGGCGTGGCCGAGGCGGACCAGCGCCTGCCCGATCCGCTCCCCCGGCTGCTTCGCCGCCAGCCCCGCCTCCACCTGCGCGGCCGTGCAGGCCCCCTGACGGACCAGGATCTCGCCCAGTTTCATGAAGGCTCGCTTTGAATGTCACCGCCGCCCCGACGCCCGGGGCGGTTCGGCGGCTGGGAACGACGGGATCAACGCAGAATGCCGAGCTGGATCAGCTCCAGCTCCTGCCGCACGGTCACCACCTGGTTGAGCTCCTGCTGCGTCTTCTGCAGCCGGTCCTCGAGGGCCTGGCGGTCGCGCCGCAGCGCGAGCAGCCGGTCCCGCACCGCCTTCTCCTCCTGCCCCTCCGCCTTCAGCAGCTCGCCGACCTTCTCCCGCGCGAGGCGGTCGTGCTCCGCCAGCTCGCCCTGGCGCTCGACGATCCGCTCGACGAGGTACTTCACGGCGGCGGCCTCGTCGGCGGCCCCGATCTTCAGCGCCTCCATCGCCCGCGCGACGCGCTCGGCGGGCGTCTCCGCCCTCCGGAAGACGTGACGGAGGATCCGCGAGCGCTCCTCCAGGAGCTTCGCGTACCGCGGCTGCTGGTCGGGGGTGAGCGCCGCCTTGACCTTTTCCGAGGTCTCGTTGTAGAGCTTCTCGGCCTCGGCGCGGATGGCCCCCCAGTCCGTCTCCTGGAACCCGCCGGCCCGGGCCTCCTCGAACCGCTTGCGGACGATGTCGATGGCGGACTGGATGTGGGCGCCGATCTGCTCGCGCTGCGCCGGGGTCAGGTCGAGCTCGCGCTGGAGGTCCTCCAGCGACGGGCCCATCCAGCGGCCGGAGGAGGCGTGCCGCGGACCGCCCCCGTCGGGCGCCTTCTGCATCTCGTCGTAGGCGGCGCGCTGCCCCTCGGTCAGCAGATCCCGGATCTGCGACTCGGCCTTCTTCCGGCTCGCCTCCTCCTGCTGGCGGGAGGCGTCCAGGATCCCCCGGACCCGCTCGGCCTGTTCCGGGGTGAGGCT
>CAYUME010000099.1:0-10837 GCA_964445475.1 uncultured Planctomycetia bacterium | reverse complement strand
ACGAGGCCGAGCCTCGGGACGGGGGCGAAGAGGGCGGAGCGGGCGCCGACGACGACGTCCACCTTCCCCGCCCGGATGTCCTGCCACTGCGCCGCCCGGTCGCGCTCCGCCAGCACGCTGTGCAGGACCGCCAGCCGCGGGAAGCGGGCGCGGAAGCGGGCCACCGTCTGCGGCGTCAGCGCGATCTCTGGCACCAGCATGATCGCCTGCCGTCCCGCGGCGAGCACGTCCGCGATCGCGCGCAGGTAGACCTCCGTCTTCCCGCTGCTCGTGATGCCGTGGAGGAGGAGGGCGCGGGGGCGGTCGTGGAGGACGGGGGGGCGGGGCGGGGGCGGATCGGACGGCGCTTCGTCCTTCCAGGCCGGGCGCAGGGCACGGAATGCCGCGAGCGCCGCGTCCTGGTCGGGCGTCAGCGCCCGCGGCGGCTCGAGCGAGTCCGCGGGGGCGGCCCCTTCGATCAGGTCCGTCGTCCGGACGACCAGCCCTTCCGAGATCAGCCGCTGGACCGGCCCTCGGGTGACGTGCGCCCGGCGGCAGAGCTCGGGGAGCGTCACGGGCTCCTCCGCCGAGGCGAGGAGGGCGTCGAGGGCCCGGCCCATCGCCTGGCGCCGGCCGATCAGCGCCGCGCGCTTCTCCGCCAGCGCTGCGGGCGGCAGGGCCGGTTCGAGGACGTCGATCGTCCGCCGCGTCTCCTGGCGCTTGACGGGGGCGGGCAGGACCGCCTCCAGCGCCTCGCCCCACGAGCAGAGATAGTAGCTGGCCATCCAGCGGGCGAGCGCGACGAGCGCGGGGCTCGTCAGGGGCTCCGGCGTGACGACCGCCAGCAGCTCCCGGATCTTCTCCGGAGGAAAGTCCGGCGTGTCGGTCAGACCGACGCACGTGCCGACGAGGCGCCGGTCCCGGAACGGGACGAGGAGGCGCTGGCCGGGCCGGACGGCGTCGCGGAGGCGCTCCGGGACGCGGTAGTGGAAGACCGCGTCCATCGGGAGGTTCAGGACGACGGCGGCGTATGCGGGGGAGGGCATGGTGTTGGAGGGGCAGGTCACCCGACCTGTCCGGAGGCCTTGCTTCGATCGCGTCTTCTACCACAAATACGGGACGCCGCGAAGAAGATCCCGAGGTCGCGTCCGCGGGCCCGCGTTCCGGCTCGGCCGGCTTGACACCCCCTGGGGCGGCTGTCAGAATCGCATCGCCGCGTGCCGCGGTGGGTCATGCGAAAGGGGCCTTGATGCGCGTCCTTCTGCTCGCCGGATTTTCCATCCTCCTCGTTGTCCTGTTCGTGTCGCTTTTCGTCAAGACGCATCTCGAGTCGCGGGCGGAGGCGAAGAGGCGCGGGAAGAAGCGGAGTTGAGTCCAGGCCTCGATCGCGCGCTCGCCCCTGAACGGCCTGGGGTGCGGGGCCGCGGCGCTCGCAGTCCTCGTCGCGGTTGTCCTGGGGTGCTGGCGCCTGCTCTGTGAGGGCGACGCGTGGACCTGCCCGTCCTCTATGTCGACGCTGACGGGTGCCCCGTGAAGGCCGAGGTCTACCGGGTCGCGCAGCGCCACGGGCTGAAGGTCGTCGTGGTGGCCAATGCATGGCTGGCCGCGCCGAAGGAGCCGTGGCTGGAGCTGGTGGTCGTCCAGGACCGGCTCGACGCGGCGGACGACTGGATCGCGGAGCACGTCCGCGCGGGCGACCTCGTCATCTCCGGGGACATCCCGCTGGCGTCGCGGTGCCTGAAGCGGGGCGCCCGCGTCCTCGGGCCGTCGGGCCGCGTTTTCACGGGGGACAACATCGGCGAGGCCCTGGCCGGTCGGGAGATCCAGTCGCACCTCCGCGAGACGGGCGTCCAGACCGGCGGCCCGGCGCCGTTCGGCAAGGCGGAGCGGTCGCGGTTCCTGCAGCGGATGGAGGAACTGGTGCGGGCGTGCCGGGAGGGGGCGGGACCCGGCGGGGGGTAGAATGGGAACCCAGGTGCGATGCGCCTGGGTTGCACAATTGCACAATTGTGCAATTGTGCAACCCAGGCGCAAGCCCATCCCGTGTGAAGTCGCGGGGCGGAGCGTTTGCCCTGATCTCAGCCACCGAGACCGCCGTCATCACCCGTCATAGTGACTGGTTTATCAAAACCAGCAAACCCGTTACCGGCGGGTAACACTTCTGGTTTAGATAATAGTGCAAACCCGGTGGTCGGATTGGCGCATTGACATTACCACCGGTACCGGGATTCAGGGGGTATTCGTTTTTGGCGTCGATTGGGTGGAATCCGTCATTGTGTGATCCGGTCAAGAGGGGAGGAGGGCCATGCCGGATTGCGTTACGAGCAGGCTGAGGGCTCTTGCGAAAAAGGCGTCGGGCGCAGGGCTTTTCGCCCTCTCCGCCGCCGCCGATCAGGCCTTGGCGGCGCCCGAAGACGTGGATCGACGGATCAACGTTGTCGGAGCCATGCACGAGGTCGGGATGCTTCGGAACTCCCTAGGGCCCCTCTGGACGCTTCTGAGGCCGGATGAGCGTGCGTGGAGCCGGCGCTGCATGCAACGCCTGAAAGACAAGGATTATGACTACTGGGCTGTTGCCGCCCTGCTCGGATGTGGCGCGCTTGGAGTCCTGAAGGAGGCGGTTGCGGCCGGCTTCACCGCCTGGTCGTCGCGGTACTACGAGCGATACGACCACCCGCGCGTGCACGTGGCGAACCTTTCCCGGCGTGTCGAGGGTGGTGTCCGCGCGCCGGTGCTCGAGCTGGGCTGGGATTCGCAATCCTGCGAGCTCGTGGACTGCAGCCGCTATCGTGCTGTGCTCATGGAGTCCTCCCGCGTCGTGAAGGGCTCCGTCGTGGGGAAGGGGTCCTTCTCTTGTGGCTTGACCGCGAAATTGCCCCATGGCTCCTGGCGGGTTCACGGGGACGCGTTCCGGCTTGAGCCGGAGTGGGTGGTGCCGATGGGGGACTCGCTGCTGGCGCAGGTTGAAGGGGCGGGACGTCGCCTCTGATGGAGGGCGGGCGGTGGCCCGGGCCAGCCGCGCGTCAACACTATCCGGGCGGGGGCGGTGCCCCGCCCCTCACTATTTCAGCCGGTATGCGAACACGCCCGCCTCGCCCGCCAGCACGACCTCCCCTTTCTCCTTCGTCAACGGTACGGTCTTGACCGCCTTTCCCGCCTCGTCCATCGCCTCCCCCTGTGACGGTTCCGCGAGCTTCCACGGCAGCTCGCTCCACTTCACCCGCAGCGTGAAGGACGGGCTGGACGGGAGCGGCGTCACGCGGAGGGCTCCGTTCTCGATGTCCAGTCTGGCCGCGCCGTCCGTCGTCACGCCGCAGGGGAAGGCGACGGGCTTCCGCTCCGCGTTCATCCGGGCGAGCGCGGGGTCGGCCGCGGCCGGAGGGGGCGGCGCGAACGCGACGCCGCCCGGCTTTGCCGCAACGGTCCCGAGCCGGATCCGGTGGGTGCCGTCGTCACGCCCGTCGAGCGCCGCGCGGCCGCCGCCGGGGCTCCAGAGCCCGACGCGGATCTCCGCGGGGGCCGCCCCGACGCCGTCGGGGACCGTCACGCGCGTTGTCGAGGCCACGACGCCGCGCCACGTTGTCGTGGGGGTCGGCGGCGCGTGGTCGCCCTGGAAGAGGATCTCGCCCTGGGCGTCGGTGAAGTGGACGAAGATGTGCATCGCCTCGGGAAGCGGCGCCGCGGCCGTCCATTTCAGCGCGAGCTCGAACGCGCGGCCGCCGAGCGGCTTGACGGACTCCACCTCGACGTTTACGTTCGCGCGGTCGCCGGCGGCCGGCCGCGCGTTGACGAAGAGATGCTTCGGCGACCGGCACCAGTCGACGATCAGGCCGTCGCGCCGCTCGATCGCCGCCTCGACGGCGCCGTCCGCCGCCGGGATCGCCGCGTGGAAACCATACTGCGGGAGGGCGTGGCCGCCAGAGGCCCAGTCCTTTTCCCCGCGGTTGACGCGGACCTCGCCGCCACCCTCCCAGCGGACGGTCTGCCGGGGGAGGTCGTTGGCTTCGAAGGAGAATCCCGTCATGCGCTTGAGGGCGAGCGCGCGCATCGGGTCGCGGAGGAGCCAGTACTTCCGGACGACCTCGCGGCCGAAGGGGACGGGGACCATGGCGGGGTGGCCGGTGAGGACCTCGGTCGCGATATAGTCGTCGCTGTAGATGCCATGCAGCCGGCGGTCGAGGCCGGCGAGGTAGCGCCCCTCGTAGCCGGCGCCGTGGAGGGCGAAGCGGTCGTGGTGGGCGGCGTCGAGCCAGGGGACGCGCTCGGCGTCCGCGCAGGGGAGATCCCAGACGGACCAGGCGTGGTCGCCGCCGAGGGACGTCCCGACGCGGAGATGGTTGGTCTGGGCGCCGTCGAGCCAGCCGATGAGCTGGTCGTGTCCGCTCTCGGAGATCTGGGGGGCGTTGTCGCCGAGGGTCTGCCGGATCCACGCGAACATCTCCCCCCAGGCCTTGCGGGTGGCGACGGCGTCGATCAATCGGCCGTCGCGGGTCCAGGAGTCGTACGGCCCGACGGAGGACCAGACGTCGATGAAGAAAGCGGTGGCGGCGCAGCCGTCCTGGATGAGGCGGACGTTCTTCTCGAGGACGGGGCGGATGCGGTCGGTGCTCCAGCGGTAGGACTGGGCCTTGGGGCCGGGGTTGAACCAGGCGCGGACGGGGCGGCCGTCGGGGCTGAAGGCGATCTTGTCGTAGGCGTAGCCCTCGGCGTCGGGGTAGTAGTCGATGTAGTTGTCGTGCGGGGCGAAGAGGACGCCGGCGTCGCGGCAGGCCTTGGCGAGGTCCTGGAACTCCGCGAGGGTGCCCATGCGCGGGTTGGGCGGCCAGATGTCGGGGAGGCGGTAGTCGTAGCCCCAGCGCTGCCAGTTGTGCCAGACGACGCAGGCGTCGGTGAGGCCGTAGCGGAAGGCCTTGCGGAGGGCCTCGGCGCTGGCGCCGTAGCGGCCGCCCCAGAGGTCGAAGACGAAACGGCCGGCGAGCCTCGGCACGCCGCCCGCCGCCTTCAGGTCGTTCACGTCGTGCCACGTTCGCGCGCCGGACCAGACGTCCGGGCCGGGGATGAACGAGAGCGTCTGGGCGTGGGGCGTGTGGAGCGTGTAGCGGCGGGCGTCCGGTTTGACGACGAGCCGGTCGGGGGGGACGTCGACGGCCTGGACGACGGAGAGGCCGCCGGCGAAGTCGAATCCGACGAAGGAGGAGGCGAGGCGGTGGCCGTCGAAGTTGAGGTCGAAGGCGCCGGGATCCCGGATGACGTTGCCGACGCCGGCGTAGACGCGCGCGGCCGTCTCGCTCCAGGGGCCGGCGGCGAGGTCCTCGATCCGCGCGACGTCCCAGGGCTTCGGGGCGGGGGCGTTCTCGAGGCGGAACGACGCGCGCAGCGCGCCGCCCTCGCAGCGCAGCTCGCCGACGAGCTCGAACGTCCCGCGCGACGCCTGGAAGCGATGGCGGATGCGGAGCGGGGAAGCCGACTCCTCCTTCGCCTCGAGGAGGACGGCGGGGGATCTCGGGTCCTCGAGGGCGTCGCCGAGGACGCGCGCGGGGAAGCCCTGGAAGCAGAGGCGCTTCCCGCCGGCGACGAATCCGACGGGCGCGTCGAGCAGGCCGCGCCGTCCGGGCCAGAGGCGGACCTCGACGGGGCCCCCGGGGCGGTCGAGCGAGCCGAGGAGGCGCGAGGGCGCGTCGGCCGGCGGCGGGAAGGCGGGCGGCGCGGGCGGCGTCCCCGCGATCAGCGTCGGCTCGCCCCACCAGCCGGAGTCGCACGTCGTGTCGAGCTTCGGGCCGGGGTGGGACTCGAGCTGCAGGCGCACCGCCTTGCCGGCGAGCGCCGAGAGGTCCGCTTCGGCCGCGGTCCACGCCCGGGCGCTGATGTGCCGCTCGAAGAGGACGTCGCCCAGGCGGCCGGCGGGGGCGTCGAGGGGGAGGGATCGGACGCGGTAGGTGAGGCCGTCGCCCTGGGGCTCGCCGGATCCGGACTCCCGGACCGCCCCCTCGAAGCGGAGCCGGATCGGGCCGCCGGCGGGGAGGCGGAGGGGGATCTCGGCGGCCAGGGTCCCGGCCCGCCCGCCGGCCCACGGCGGATGGACGGCCAGCCCCTCGCGGAAGCCGCCGCGGACGGAGCCGCCCGTGAGCAGGTACGTGGCCCGCGTCTGCTCCTCCGAGCCCGTCCAGCCGGGCGGCATCGTGATCGCGTCGCCCTGGAAGGGGAGCACGACGGCGCGGTGCGCGGGGAGGCGCCAGAGGGCGGTGGCGGAGTCGGCGGGGATCGTCGCCGGCTCCCACGCGGCCGCCGCGGCCGGGCGCGGCGGCTGGGGGAGCTTTGTCTCGAGGACGAGGATCGGGTGGGCGGCCAGGCGCCTGCCGCCGGCCTCGAACTCGGCGACGGCGTGGACCGGGTAGAGGGCGCTGAGCGTCCCGGCGCCGGCGGTCACGGTGAACTCGACGCGCGCCGTCGCGCGGGGGGCGGCCTCGAAGGGGACGGGCTTGGCCGGCGCGGCCTTCCACGCGTCGATCACGCCGAGCCGGACGGTGCCGCGGATCGGGGCGTCGCCATGGTTCTCGAGGAGGACGCGGACGGGCTGCGGGGCGTCGACCTGCTTTACCTCGGCGGGCCCCTCGATCGTCACAGTGAGCGGTCCGGCGGTGTCGACGGGGGGGTGGAAGGCGAAGGCGGGGAGGGCGGGGAGGAGGAATCCGAGGACGAGGGAGAGGCGGCGCATGACCTGTTCCCGATTGGGACAAACCACGGTGGCACGGAGGGCACGGAAAAAGGGATGGGAACTCCGGCGCGGTCGAAGCACAAGATAGGGGAACCGCAGATCCACGCCGATCGTTCCGATCCGGGCCCTTGTCCCCTCTGCGTCCATCCGCGGTTTCCTGTCAGATGACACGATCCCCGGTCCCGTGTCTCCGCGGCCTGTCAAATCGTCGCCAGCAGGTCGGTCAGCAGTTGCTGCTTCTGGCGGGGCGGGAAGTCGGCGTCGGAGAGGATGTCGGCGATGTCGTCGGCGGCGCCGAGGAGGCGGTCGACGAGGCCGGGGAGGGCGCGGAGGTCGGGGCCGAGGAGGTCGACGGGCTCGAGGGTCCGGTTGTCGACGGCGTCGATGAGGGCCTTCGTCATGCGGATGCGGGCCGCGGGATCGCTGTCGCGCAGGTCCCAGGCGAGTCGCCGGGCGGGATCCTTGTCGAGGAAGTCCGGGTTCATCCGGACGATCGCCTCCGCCATCGGCCAGGGGATGGAGTCGGGGATCTCGCCGAGCGCGACGGGCCCCCGGAGGGCGGCGCGGACGGCGTCGGTCGTGATCGACTCCGCGGTCGCGTGGAAGAGGGAGAGGCCGTGGAGCACGCGCTGGACGTCGGTCGGGTTCATGGGGCGATTCTAGCGGGGGGCGCGGGCGGGCGCAACCGTGGGAGGTCCCCTTCAGGGAGAACCGGCCTCCTGCTGGCCGGGACCCACCCTGCTCGGGTTGATCAATACCGGCAAACCACGCTTATGACGGATGCTTCTGGTTTGTCACAAGGTGCAAGTCAAAGCGGGGGGCAAGCCGGAGACCTGGTGGCGGGGGGAGGAAACGTGTCGACGGCGGGATCGGCGGGGGCCTCGCCCTCCCGTGAGACATCACGGGCGCTTGGCGGGAACGGGGGAGGGGGGCGTCACGGTGGATCCCTCGACGAACGCCGCCAGGGCGTAGACCAGCGCGCCGTTCCAGTTGATCGCGATCTCGTTCGTCTGATAGCTCTCCTGCTTGTCCACCCAGTCCATCGCCTTCGGCCAGCCGCCGCCGACGAGATAGCCGGGCCACGGCTCGGGGATCGTGTCTCCGCCGGAGCGGCGGTCGTGCGGGAACATCGGGGGATGGGCGCCGAGGCCCGTCACGTATGAGCGGCCGTGGCCGTTCCGGCCGAAGAGGTGGCCCAAGGCATCCAGCGACGCGGTTACGTAGTCCTTGTTCGGCGCGACCTTGTTCGCAATCTGCAGGTTGACCACCTGCCGCGCCACCGTCCCGTTGCAGCCCCAGTAGTACGGCGTCCCCAGAGGGCGCGCGTAGCCGTGGGCGTTGCGGGTGGCGACGATGCCGTTCGCGCAGGCGACCGCGGCGTCGCGGATCTCCTGGACGAGGGCGGGATCCTTGCCCGTCCGCTTCGAGAGCAGATAGGTGAACATCCCGAGGTTCTTGAGGTTCCCCCAGTCCCAGTTGGCGTCGATCCCCTTCATCGACCGGGCGCGGGTCTCGAAGTCCTTGAGGAAGGCCTCCTCGCCCGTCGTCTCCCACATCTCCGCCGCGGCCCAGAGGCGGTCGTCGGGATCGTCGGTCTGGTAGTCGCCCGTCTTGAAGCCCTTGAGGTCGGCCTTGTGGTTGGCGGGGTTGGCGGCGAGGAAGGCCCCGCTCTTGCGGGCGGCCTCGAGGCACTTCGTGGCGAAGGGGGCGTCGAACGGCTTGAAGGCGCGGGCGGACATCGCCGCCATGGCGACGAAGTCGGCGGTCGCCGCGCTGCTCCACGGCGTGAAGAACCGCTCGGTCGTCTCCTTCTCGGGGAGCGTGAAGCCGCCGAAGTTCTTCGTCGTGAGCTTGTGGTAGACGCTCCCGTCGTCGGCCTGCATCGTCAGGACCCACTCCATCTCGAACCGGATCTCGTCAAGGTAGTCGGGGAGGGCGGCGACCGTCTTCGGATTCTCGAGCCGGATCGCCTTGATGCGTGGGCCGAAGTGCTCCCAGGCCTGGAGCATGGGGCCGACGGCGGCGCCGGCGTTGACGACGTACTTGTTGTAGTCCCCCGCGTCGTGCCAGCCTTTGGTGGCCGGCTTCTTGACGTGCCCGCCGCCGACGGAATCGAGCCAGGCGTCGTCCATGTGGCAGGGCTCGTGGGCGTAGGTGCGCCCCTCGTGCTTCCCCGACACGGCCGACCCGCAGCGCCAGAGGTACATGCCGCGCAGGGTGACGTAGAAGGGATAGTTGTAGACGTCCTTGCCGATCCGGAAGGGGGCGGAACGGCCGACGCCGGGGACGTCGAGGCAGTAGGTGCCAAGCTTGTTGAGGGATGTGAAGTCGGCGATCTGCAGCATCTCGCCCGTGTCGGCGTTCTTTTTCGGCTCCGAGGCTTTTCCTGAGAAGACGGCGGCGCCGCCCTCGGCGGGGACGACGGAGAAGTCGGAGCACGTCGCGGCGACCGAGGCGCGCTTCTCCTGGTCCGGGAGGAAGCCGATCGTGTTGAGGCGGACCGGGGGGGCGTCGGCGGCGAAGGCGGAGAGCGGGAGGATGGACTCAAGTATGGCGACCGAGATCACGTGTAGAGGTCTCATGTTGCGCCCCAGGGGTCGTATTCAACTGGTCTTGTCAGAGTCGCCTTTCTTGGGTTGGGTATCTTGTGTCTTGCGTGCCGCCGACATCGACACAACCAGGCAGATCAGCAGACCCAAAAGCAGGAACTGAAGCTCCGCAATCACGATTCCATTGGTCACTTCGGTCGATCGCGAGATGCTCAAGCCCAGGATACTCGAAAGGCGCTGTCGCATTGATTCATCCAGGCTCGGGAAGAAGATGAGTTGGTTGATAGGGGGGGCCAACAGCCCGAAGGCTATGAACAGGGGGACGGGAATGAATAGAGAAACGATCAGGATCTTGAAGTATTTCATCATTCACCCGGTGATTGCCTTGACGGTACCGCCGGCGTCCCGCCGGCGTCAAGTCTTCTGCGGGGAGATGTGAACGTGAACGGGGGAACGTCCGCGCGGGAATCCGCCTGCGCCTTCGGCTACAGCGGACAAGCGGGCTTGCCCCGCCTCTCTAGATACTGGAGCAAACCCATTACCGGCGGGTAACGCCTCTGGTTTTGATAATAGTGCAAACCCGGAGCGAATACCCGGGATGAACCGCCCTTCGGCCGGTTGCACGTCCGCGCGGGGACGGAGCCCCGCCCCTCACTTAGCAGTGAAGTCCCGCTGGCTGCGCACCCGGCGGCCCGCCGCGTCCTTCAGTTCCGCCTGCATCAGGCAGGGGTCCGCGGACGCGGGGGCGGTGACCTCGAACGACGGGATCTCCCGGCCGAGGGCTGGGACCGTGACGGGCTGCGCCTTCTCGAAGACGACGCGGTCCCCCTGGCGGATCGTCACCGTCACGACGCCCTCCCAGTCCAGGGTCGTGTCGTTGATGACGTAGACCTTCACCTCACGCTTCGCGCCGCACGCCAGCTCGTCGGCCCAGAAGTCGAGCATGAGGCCGACGGGGCTGAAGGCCTCGCGGAGGCACTCCTCGAAGTTCGGCTCGAAGACCAGCCTCTCGACGTCGACGAAGTGGTCGCTGGTCGCGCCGCCCTCGGGGCGGGGCTTGTCGCCGGGGCGGGCGTAGCCGAGGCCGCAGAACTCGAGGACACCGGCGACCTCGCGGTGGCAGCGCCAGAACTCGGTCTTGGCGGCGAGCGTGCGGGCGTAGCAGAGGCGGCGCTGCTCGACGGTCGCGTCCTTCCCGAGGAGCGTATCGTAAACCGCCTCGGTGAGGCAGGTCGGGGTGCCGTCGCGGTTGATCCAGAGCCAGGCGTATTCATTAACGAGGATGGGGACCTTCCGCTTTCGCTGGTCGGCGTTCAGGTCGGGGACGCCGGAGACGGAGGGCATGTCCTTCAGTCCCGTGAACTTCCGGCCGCCGGACCAGGCCGGGTTGAAGAGGCCGATCATGAGGTAGGGGTGGGCCTCAACGCAGTCGGTGTCGGCCTGGGGCTCCGCCCAGCCGTTCTCCCAGGGGCGGTTCGAGAGGTCGAGGGCGCGGACGGCCTGGAGGGCCTTGCCGGTCTCCGGCGTGCTGCTCTCGTTCTGCGCGTCCCAGATGACGACGCATGGGTAGTTCCAGTGTTCGCTCATCCATTCG